>CAZTAR010000066.1:0-14829 GCA_964611695.1 uncultured Planctomycetaceae bacterium
CGCAAAGACGCCTCGGAAAACCCGAAGACTCCCACTGGTGAGAAAGGCGGGTTAGCGCGGTTTTCGAGAAAACTTAGCGTTTGCCCCCCTGTCGGGCGTGGATAACCAACGGTTTGCCCTCGGCCGACAGGGGCGTCGGCCGCTACAGGGACAGGCAAGCCGTGCAGGATTGATTATGTCGCGTTCCCAGGTCAACAATCCTGGGACCCCCTTATAGCGTTTCACGTTGATATGTGGCACGGGCGTCTCGCCGGCGAGGCAACGGCACTCGGCCTCCTTGCTTCCACCGGCGAGACGCCGGTGCCACACTCAATCTTGAACTGCGCTAATGCATACCCCCAAATAGCCGAAAGCCCCATTCGTCCTCCTTGACGAATGGGGCTTCCGCAACGCGTTGGATTGGAGAGTTCGGCGATTCACCGGTTCTTCCCTGAAGTCCCGGACACCCTCTGTTAGACAGATTCTCCTCCGCCCTTGTGCTTCTCAGCCATCTGCGCCGCGAGAGCCGTCACAGCCACGGTCTCATCATGGCAGCCGCTTGGCGGAGAATCATACGGTCCTTCCTTTCGCGTCGCCGACAGTAGCAGTTCCATCCCTGTGCCACATTAAGCGCTTGTCTCTTGACTCTGCCCATCAACGATGGCGGACGGGGGGAAGCCCGCTAGGACCTCCCCCGCGCCACCGTCACTCGAACCTACCTCACCGGGACGGCACCGCGCCGCCCAATGGCCAGGTTTATCCGGCCTCATGGCCGGGTTGCCGCCGAGAATCTTTGTACGCGCCGCGTGCCTTGAGCTGGCTCTCGCGGTACGTATCCCAGGCCTTGTCGAGTTCTTTCTCGAACTCCTCGCGCCGCCTGATTTCGAGGTGATCGCGGACGCCGCAAATCACCACATCCTTCCCAAGCTGAATCCGCTTGAGCATCCGGTCGGGGAGCAAGACACGACCCTGACTGTCCAACTCCAGGCTTTCGGCCAGCGGGAAGAAGACTTGGTCGAAACGCAATTGGTCGTCGTCTGGAATCAAGGCGGATTCCGCCTGTCCCGCCAATCGCTCGAAATGCTTCTCCGAATACAGCCAGAGCCTGTCCGCAGGCTGACCCGGCACGACCACAAAACCGGTCCCGTCTTCGATCGGGTCCAGCTTCGACCGGAATTTGGCCGGAATCGCCAAGCGATTCTTTGAGTCGATCGAGTGTTCGAAATAGCCTGCAAAAATCATGTGGTTTCACATCACGCCTCTACGGGCCACTCCCCCCCACATCGAGGGATTACTCTACATTTTTCCCCACAGGCTTCAAGAGCTAAAATGCGCATTTGCTGCGCCGCCCCCCTAACTTCACCCTTCGGCCGAATCGAACCTCCGCGATTACAAAAGCTTGCGAACCGGAAAAAAGTTTTCGGATCGAAAGATCATCTAATTGGGATATCATGAGCCCTAGAAAGGATGCGTCGGTACAGGTCCGCCCATTGATACACAACATCTTGAAGATTGTGCTGGGCCTCTACCCTATGACGGGCTTCCGAGACGGCTGAGGATGTAAACTGTCCGTCATTGATCACCCTCAGAACGCTCTCCACCCAATATTCGGGATATACTGGATCGCATAGTAGGCCGCTCTCGCCGTCATCGATCAGGCTGCGACAGGCGGGAATGTCGGCCGCCACGACGGCACAGCGACAAGACATCGCTTCGAGGACCACGTTGGGCGACCCTTCGGTCAAGGACGGGAACACGAGGACATCCGCAGCCTTCAGCCAGCCGATGACGTTGTCGGACCAGAGTGCCATTGTGATGACACTTTCAAGTTTTTTTTCAGCGATCAGCTTCTCGATGCGAGCACGATCGGGCCCGTCGCCGAGAAGAACCGCCTTCACGGATCGGCGACGGTGAACTTGCTCGATGACGTTGACGAGTGTCGTGAGGTTTTTCACGGGATCCATGCGGCCCGCCCAAACCAGCAACGGAATGTCCTCTTCGATGCCGTGTTGCGCGCGGTCGATTGGCGGGACCGCGTCAATCTCTTGCAGGGGAATACCATTAGGAATTACGATGACGTGATCCGGCGGGAAGCATAGATCGCCACACAAATGCGAAGCGACGGCCGGCGAGTTGGCCACGTGCATATCAGAATCGCCACACATCAGCGATTCGACAACACGGTGCCACCGCCGTTCAATTTCGATCGTCACCGTGGAGGTAACCAACGGCCTCGATCGGTCCAGTTTGCCGACAAGACGGGCGGCCAGGTTCGCATGGAAGAGTGAACTGTGAATCAAGTCCGGATCAATGCGGCGAACATGTTTGGCAAGGGCCGGAAGCACCGTGACATCGAACGAACCGCGTGCGCCGCACGCGAAGGTCTCGATGCCGGCGGATTCCAATTCATCACACAGCGGGCCTCTTTCGGCCAGGCACCCGACGATCGGCTCAACGCCTGTAGCGCGAAGGTGGATTGCAAGCCGCGTGAGTCGATTTGGAAGCCCCCCTCGTTGGAGGTCAGTCGACAACAACATGACACGCAGCATTGCCACGGATCACCGATCTCGGGCGGAGCGTTTGGGCCGAGTCAGCACCCATGTGCCCAACATGAGTAAGACCGTAACGCTTCCACCGACCGATGCAGCGCCAACCCACTTCTCGGGATCGAGCCTGGAGGGGATGAACGGCGTCAACGGCGTGTAGCTGACGGAACCGGCAAGGCTCACCTTGTCCGATCCCCTCAGATGCTGCATTTCCCGGTCGGTTGTGCCAAGTTGCTCACGAAGCCCCGCAACCGTTTCTTCCTGCGTATGGAGATCACGACGACGCTGTTCCAATTCCGCATCGAAGCCGGCGTCATCCTTCGCCACGACAGCATCGAGCTTCAGGAATCTGTCGCTGAGTTGTTGGTGTCTCTGGACCGCGTCCGCCTCGCGTTGTCGCAACTGTTGCCCACGCGCGACGCGCTCATCCGCCCTTGCCTGAAGAAGCTGTTCGCCAAGCCGCTGCAGGTGATACCTCCGGCGTTCGGTGATGCGCGGCGTGATGTCGCGGATCGTGTTGCGCAAGGCCTTGAGTTCCAGGTTGTATCGCGGGACCGCGCCTCGCGCGGCGATGATCCACTCATTCCTAGCCTCGAGACACACGTTAGACGCCTTGAGGAGCTGGTTCTGAATGACGCGTCGTTTGGTCATCTCAGAGCCGCCCCGCCCGATCGCATCGATCTTCCGTGCGGCATCTCCAAACGATATGCGTGAGCCGGCGTGAAACTCGCGGATGAGCGTTTCCGCCCGCTTCTGGTATTCGAGCAGCAACTCCGCATCTCCGCCGCTCTTCCAAGCCCCCACTTTCGGCGCAAGATCATCCCAACGCCTCGAGAACTCTTCGGCCTGCGCCAAATAGTCACGAAGATCGACCGCGACCTCTTCGATCTCCCGTCGGATGTCCTTGTCGGGCTGGGCCGCGAGCTGGGCGTCCACATCCGACACAATCGTGCTGATGGCCGTCAGTAGGGTCGAGAGCGGCACCTGCGATTCTGACATCGCCTGAGTCAACTCGGAATGAAAATCAATCGCATTCGCGTCTCGCTCCTCGACCGCCTGCATCAACTCCTCGTCCGACGCATAGGCTTGGGCAAACTGTTCCGGCGTCGGAACGATCGGGTCGGCCGGTTCCGGTTCGACCGTGAATTCGGCCAACGCCGTCTTGGCCGCGTCAACCTCCGCCCTTACCTCGATCAGTTCTTTTTTGAGTCGTTCCTTGGCCGCGTGTGAAGACTCCCCGCCGGCCATTCTGGGATCCGTTGCGAGTGAGGCCCGAGTCGCCTGCGCTGTTGCCTCAGCGGTCCGCAACTCTCCAGCCAACTGTTGACGCTTCTCTCCCAGTTGAGCCAGCCGCTCCTTGAGTTGCGATTGTGAGGCGACGGCCTGTTTTAGCGAAGCCTCGTAAGCGTCCGCCCACGCTTCCAGCCAGCGTCGAGCCTCGGCCTGCTCCTCCATCGTCGCCCTGGCCCGTAGCTCCAGCGCTTCGCCGGACTTCCCTACCGCCACATCGATCTTCCCGTTGCGACGACGGTACATGCCATCCAAATCCACGCCCGCCAGCTGAGACGCGGCCTCCAAGGTCTCCGAGCTCACCATCCGCGCGTGATGCTGTTCCGCGGTCAGGGTTCCCGATGCCTCGTCCGGCTTGACAACAAGCTGCCCAATCACCACGACATCGTCCGTCGGGGACCACATCCATATCACCGCCAACACGCAACCGACCAACGTCGAGAGAACGCTCGTCAAGATGGGTCGGAATCGTCGGGCAGCGCGGCTCATCGAAGCGCTGTGTTCATTGGGATCGGACGATGTTTCGGGGAATATGGCGAATCGTTCTTCATCCGGTTTTTCATGCGATTCGCCAGAGAGGACACCAGGTTCGGCTTCCAATTCCAGCTCATCTCCCGATTCAAGCTCATCCTCTTCCGCGTCAGTACCCAGGTCCTCCAGATCGGATGGGTCAACTTCGTCATCGAGCAGGGTTTCCGCATCGCGTTCGGGAATCCGCACCGCAGGATGCACATCCGCGACAGTCTCCTCGCCTCCGGCATCTTCGACGGTCGTGTTGTCTTCAGAGGCCACCCCACCCACCGGCGCGCCTTCACCTCCCAGTCCTTGGCCAAGCAAGGCTGCTCTGTGATCGGCGTCCATCTCGCGCTGTCGCATCCTGAGCAGCGACTGCTCTTGTGCAACCGCCGCCTGCCGGACACGCAAGTCCGCAAGCTGTTCGTCCAGGTGGTCCTGCGATTCCTGCAATTGTTCTTCATGTGCTCGCTGCCGGTCGAGGATCTCACGATCAGCCTCTTCGCGGCTGCGGCGGATGTCCTGTTCCATCTGCCCCAGACGTTGCTCAATGTCCGATTCCAACTCCGCCAGGCGCGCCTTGCAGCGTTGCTGAACTTCCTCCTCTTTTCGAGCGGCCACGGCCAACCGTTCCGATAGCTCCTCCTCCAACTTCCGGCGAGCCTCCTCGGAAGTCGTGTTCTCCAACTCACCGGCCTCAGCTTTGATCGCTTCCCGTTCCGCCGCGACGGCCTTCCTCATCTCTTCGGATTGTTTCTCGAGTTTGGCTCGCTTCTCCGCGAGTTCCCGCTCTCCTTGCTGCCGTAACTTGTCCAGTTCCTCCCGTTCAGACGCGAGGACTGACTCAAACTCCTTCCGTTCTCGTTCGAGGGAATCCGCGTCGCCGGCAAGCTCGCGGCGCCGGGTGTCGAGTTCTTGCGCCTGGTGCTTGAAGTTCTGTTCCGCCCGCGCGAGTTCCGCCGCCCTGGCTGAGAGGGCCTCTTCGTGCGCCCGGGCCGCAGCCTCCCGGTCGGCCGCGTCTTTTTGCCGCGATTCGGCGCGATCCATCAATATCCTGACGTTCTCGGCCGAATCGCTATGTTCCGCCTGAAGCGAGAGCAACTCCTCGCGCTGACGCCCGAGTTCCGCGAACTCTTCTTCGAGACGATCCCGATAGAGTTCTAAGTCGCCGGCTCGCCTGCCGATCGCCGCTTCACGGTCCGCCACATCGCGTTGTCGTTCCTCAAGATTTCGCAGACCGGCCTGGAAGGTCTGACGCGATTGTTCCAGTTCCTCCTGCTTCCGAGCAAAGTCCCGGCAGTCCGCGTCAAACCGCTCCTTCTCTTCTCGATAACCATCCTTATCCGACCTGAATTGCTCTTGCGCCTGCCGCAGTTTTTCCGATTCGGCGTCGAGTTCCCGAACCCGATCATCCACCTTCGCAGCATCTTCGGCCAACCGCTCCTTGCGGTCAGTAAGCCGCGCGGCCTTCTCGGCCAACTGGCGGCGGTATTCGCCCGTCTCCTCTACCTGCTTGGCCAACTCGCCACGCTTCCGCTCTACTTCAGCCTCGGCCTCCTCTATCCGGGATTCCCCCTCTGATACCGCCCGCTCTCGATCCTTCAGACCGACCTGTGCTCGTTCAAAATTCGCACGCTCCGCCTCTAACGATGATCGTTCGGATGCGAGTCCTTCACGCTGTCGCGACAATTCCTCGTTCTGCTTCGTCAGTTGCCGCCGCTCATCCGACAGGGCCTCCCGTTCCTCCTTCAACCGTTCTTCGCCCAACCGCTGTTCTTCGAGCTTTTCGTCGATTGCCTGCCGTTGCTCCTCTACCTCACGACGGTCCACCTCAAAAACAAGCAGCGCCTCGTCCAGCGCGCCTTGCCGCTTGTCTATCGCAGCACGTTGCTCGGTGAGAGCGTCGGCCTCCTTCGTGATGCCCTCCCGAAGGACATCCTGCTTCGCTCGTTCACGCTCGATATCCGACTTGATATCCTCGACCCGCCGGGCGGCCGCCTCCGCCTCTTCTTCCCGTCGAGCCAACGCCTCTTCTCGAATCCCGATCTGCTCCTCACGCGCTTCGAGTTCGACCTTCCGTGGCTCCAACTCAGCACGCAGGGTCTCCAATGCTTGGCGAGCCTGATCCACCTCCGCGGACTCATGCTCGACCGCCTGAACTTGCGCCCTGACTTCCTCTTCCCGACCGAACATCTCCGTCACGCGCTCGGCCAACTCTTCGCGCTGTCGATCGAGATCGTTTTCCCGGACTTCCAAATCGGCATACTGCTCGCGGGCCTCTCGGCCTTGCTTGAGCTCATGTTCCAACTCACGCTTCAAGTCGTCCAACTCGGCGGATCGGGCGTCCGCCGAGGCCGCTTGTTTCTTGATCTCTTCTTGACGGTCGGTCAGAGATTGGCGGTCTCGCTCCAGGCTCTCCCGGTCCTCTCGCAAGTCTTCCAACTGTGCCTGATTCCGCGCAGCCTGCTCGCGCGCCTCCTCCGCCTTTTGATCGATCGCGTTTCCCCGCTCCTCGATTTTCGCGAGGGACGCCTCAATTTCCGCCTCACCCTTTTCGATGCGGGACTGCCATTCCTGCAGGCGACGCTCTCGAATTTCCATCGCCGCCGACAGCCGCGCCAACTCCTGATCCCGGCGATCCCGCTCCGCCAGTTCCTCAGACGCGGCGAGTTGACTCTCACGCACGACCTTCTTGAGCTCGTCCACCTCCCGCTCGCGAAGCGCGGCGTTTGTCTGACTCTCCGAAAGCCGATTCCGATTCTCCGACAGCTGAGTCTGAATCTCAGTCAACTGCTTCTGGCTATCAACAAACTGGTTCTGGCTCTCCGCGAGTTGGTTCTGGCCCTCCGCGAGCTGATCCCGACTCTTCGCCAGTTCTTCGCGAAGCTCCGCCAACGCTGATTCATACCGAGCCGCGGCCGACTCATCTTCCTTCTCACGCGCCTCCGCAGCCTCGATCTTGGCCGCCAGTTCCGACTCTCGCGTCGCCAGCCGAGTCTCGATCTCATCCAGTTCTATGCGACGTCCTTCCGCCTCACGTTCGATCTCGGCGAGTCGTGCCTCCGCCGCCTGCTCGATTTCCGTTCGACGAGCCTCAATCGCTCGTTTGCCTTCCGCTTCGATTTCCGAAGCCTGACCGTCAAGCTCCGTGGATCGTTTCTCTAGTTCCGCTTCGCGATCGTTGATTTCCGTCGATCGCTTTTCAATCTCCGCTGCTCGACCTTCTAATTCCGCTTCGCGTTTCTCGAACTCCGCATCACGCTTCTTGAATTCCGCGAATCGCCTATCAAGCTCAGCCGCGCGACCCTCGAAACTCTCCGAACGCTTTTCGATCTCGGCAGCACGATCCTGGGCCTCGGTAACACGACCCTCAATCTCACGCCGGCGTGATTCCAACTCCGCCCGTTCCGACGCGATCGCTTCGCGCTGTGCTCGAACCTCTTCTTCGAACCGATGCTTCCGATCTTGCGTGATCCGGGAAAATTCTTTTGCCTTTTCTTGAAGCTTCGCGTGGTATTCCCGAAGCCGATCCATCTCTTTCACAAGACCCGCTTGCAGCTTGCGGCCGCGTTCGTTCAATGCCTCTTGGGCCTTTGCCACTCGGGTTCGCAGTTCGCTGGTCCGTTGGTCGAGTTTTCGGGTCTGCTCTCCGACCGAACCGTGCATTCGGGTCTGCTTCGCCGCCTGCTCTCGAAGACGCTGTAGTGCGGCCCGCGTCTGCTTGAGTTCCGCTTCGAGTTCCGACCGTGACCGCTCGGAGGATTCGGATTATGTGTTATCATCCTTCATCTTCTGCAACTGCTCCGCCTGCTCTTCACGCCGCCCGGCCAAACCGGCATCCCCGGATGTGGAAAGAGAGTCTTGACGGTTCGCGATCGGCGGATCCGAGGCCACCGAACTACTGGATTTGGTCTTCATGGACACCGGTTCCTGGTGGGATGGCTTGGTTGGGGCATGTTCTTGATGCGCGTGCGGCCGTTCTCCCGATCCGACCGCCTCGGTGTTGTGCTGCCCCCCGAGGCCCACGTCTTGTTTCGTCGTCTGCCGTGGGCTTTCATTCAATTGTACGCGTTCCGCGTCTTGAGGCGAGCGTGCTTCAACTGGCTTTCCTCCTTCGCGAATCAGGCTCGATTCGAACCCCCGCGATGCCTCCTCCAGCAACTCCAGGTCTCGAGCCAACTCGGCAGCCAAATCCGTGTCGTTCCGAAGTGAGAACGCCTCAGGATCGCCAAGATCAAGGCCTGCGGGCTGCCATCGGATATCATCAGGCAGTGAGAGGGTCGATTGTGGCGGGAAACGACGCGACATGCCAGCCGCATCACCGGACAGTGGAGGTGTTTCGGCGGAAAGTGACGTCGCCAACCTCTCAACCGGATCTTCCCTCGCACCGGTCAATCGGTGGGAGGCTGTCTCGGGGGGCGTCCCCTCATCCTCCGCCTCAACGGGTATTCGCTGATTAAGCGCAACCGCCTTCGAACGCGAACGCTGGCCGCTTTCATGGGTCATGAAATGCTGCTCCGTTTCTTACGACTCCGCCGTAAACGCGAGCATCGTGGAATAAGGACAGGCCTCGCCGGAAGGGCAACACGCCCGATTCTGCCGTTGGCTGTCCGGTTACGCCTCGCCTCCGCGAGGTCCGTCCTGC
Organism: uncultured Planctomycetaceae bacterium; assembly: GCA_964611695.1. Classification (GTDB taxonomy): domain Bacteria; phylum Planctomycetota; class Phycisphaerae; order UBA1845; family UTPLA1; genus CAZTAR01. The sequence continues at coordinate 8,974 of CAZTAR010000066.1, forward strand.
TTCAAGCTGACCTATACGGTCTCAGTCTCGGTCTGAGTCTTGACCTCAGCCTCGGCCTCAGTCACAGCTTCAGTGTTGATCTTGGTCCCGCTTTCGACAGCAATGCTGCCCTTCGGAGACTCCGCATCCCCCAGGCGTAGCCCCGAAGACGTGCCAGCGTAACGCGAAGTGAACTTGGAGGACGACATGCGACGATCCGATCCCTCGGAGTCGATTTCGTCCATCGCCCCGCGCAATGCCTGAACTTCTTCACGAAGCGAGGCCAGTCGTTTCCCGTTGTCGTCCGCGTTCTCCAACAGGCTCGACCGGGTCTTCGATGACAACCGGCCAGGCTTTCCCGACTCTTGGTTGTCGCAATTCATCGCTGGCACACCTGACGCCGAGTCGCTCGCCTGACCGCTGATCTCCGCCTCGAGGTTGGCGAGTCTGACACCCAGAACACGCTCCAATTCCGTTACCGTCTTCTGAAGCTCTGTCCGCCCGGCGTCCTTGATTGCTGCCCGAGACGCGTCGATCTCAGCTCTCCGCTGGTCCAGAATCGCCTGCCGTTGAGACACCTCAGCCTCGATGAGCCGACGCTTGTCGCGTGCCGACTTCGCCAAGTCCGCCGCTTTACGTTGCAGTTCCGCCTGCCGGATCTGAATCCGCTGGCGCTCCAGTTCCAAACCGCTTCGAAGTGCCTCTTCTTTTTCGAGCACCTTTTCCCGTGCCTCGGTCAGTCGTTCGGCACTCCGTTCCAGATCGTCTCGGTATTGGCTCGTCTCCTCCATCTGCACGCGCAGGGACGCCGCTTCACCATCGAGCTGACGAATCTGCGAGAAGAGTGATTCTCGTTTCTGCCGGAGTTCGATTTCATTTTGCCGCAGCTTCTGGACGTGTGCCTCAAGCCCACCGGCCCGTTCTTCGTACTCTTGCTCCGTCCGCGAGACGAAATCCCGTAAACGGTCAATGCTCAGACGCAGCGTCTCGAATCGGCTCTCCGTCAGATCGATCTTGTCACGCTCCCGGCGAACCAACTCGGCCAATTCGGCCGCCTTGTCCTGCAATGCCCATCGACCCGACATTCGCACCGGCCGCGCGGCGTTTTCTATACTGCCCACCTCCATCGCGTGTCCTTCGCCTGTTTCAGGCGTGATCATCGACTCTGCCTCCTCCGAGGCGGCGAGCGCGCGATCCAGATCCTCCAAACCGTTCGAGAGGCGGTGACTCCTATCACTTTGCTCCTGATGCCGAGTCGCTTCGAGCATCGCCGCCGCTTTCTTCTTCAACTCGGCCTGAAGCGATTCCAACCGAAGGCGTTCCTGATCCAGCTTCTCCCAGTGACGTCGGGCTCGCTCGTCAAGCGCCTCCTGGGCGGCAGCGACCCGATCACGAATCCGCATCACGCTCTCGTCATTTGCCTCGGCACCCGCCAGCGTCCGCGCATGTTGAATCGGCGCCTCGACCAGTTGATTCGGTGTCTCCGCCTGTTGATTCGTCGCCTCTGCGAGGACATTGTCCGCTCCGTCAGCTTCGACCACTTCGATGGCCTCCTCAGCTTCGGTTTCCGATTGCCGTACCGCCGGTTCATTCTCATACACGCGTTTGCTTTCCGACACCGGCTCATCCTCCTCCACTTCCATTTCGCTCGCGGAAACCGATCCACCCCACAGGGTCTCCAGATCGGGCAAACTCGGCGCCATCAATTCGCCTGCGACCAGTTCAGAAGCACGCATGGATCGAGACTCGCCAAGCAGAATCTCATCGGGCGCAAGGCCCCCGCCAGCCCAGCCACGCCGACTGACAACGCCTGTCTCGATCTCGAACACCAATTCGCTGGATCCCACGGAGATCGTGTCTCCGCTCACGAGGCGTCCATGACCCACACGACGATGGTTGAGCTCAAGGCTTTCGCCAAAAACCAAATCACGCAACACAGGCCCGTCCTGCGTCCACACTACCAGACAATGACGCGGTGCGACCGTATCATCATAGAGCACTACATCGCAACCCGGATCACTCCCCACCACGAGGACCGGATCGATCGACGTCACATCGCCGATGGTCTCTCCGCCACAGAGCTTGAAGACAGGTTGCTCCCCCGTCGCCAGATCAGATGATTCGCCCATCGTGACACGGTATCGAAACGTGCCGACGCAAATCTCATCCTCGTCGGCCAACCGTTCCCACCGGATGCGACGTCCGTTCAAAGACGTTCCGCCCGGCGCGCCGAGATCGCAAAGGTACGCGGCGTTCCCCAACAAGACGATCGCTGTCTGTGCCGCCGCCACTTTGTCTGATGTCAAGACCAGGTCGCAGGAATCCCCGGACCCGAACACGACGATGGTTCCGCGCAACTCGTGTGTCGTCCGGCCTTCGCCTTCGTCCAAGGCTTCGAGCTGGACTTGCACGGGTCGTGTATCTAATCGTTCATGCTGAACAGTCACTGCCGTGACCCTCACTCTGCCGACCGCCTCGAACAGAACCGGCCACCATGCTTACCCGGTCACCGCGCTGCCAACGCTGCCGGTATCGCTTCGCGACTCCATCCGGGCGGACGTACACACCCAATCTTCTCGGCCCCACACGTTCCTCCGCCCCCCACGGACACGCGGGACCGCCGAGAACCCTGCACGGGAACCCCCACCGGATTCGCCATGCACGAATCTCGTACGACTCTGTTATAAACGGCCTTTTTGCCCCCCAAACATCACCATAATGCCGATAATCTCGGGCTGGAGACGCTGGGAAACCCGCTCATCGCCCTTTGGAGCCCAAAAACGGCTTTTTCAACACTACCAATGGCGATTGCTATGGAGTGAATGATGATTCTGGTTTTAAGGTCTGGCGTCCGGAATAACTCCCCAGCACAGCCTTCGATTGGGTGCGGCAGTGCACCATCGAGGCATTCCCTCGCCGAAACACCTGAAAACGAACTTTCCCGAGATACGCTGATCACAATCCGCAGTAGCTTCTTACAGGCCAGTGGAGCCATTGAGGCAACACTGAGACGGACCCACCAAATGGAAACACGGCGTCACCCAATGTGACGCCGCGTGCCAATTCTGCTGGGTCGTTTACCCTCCTGCTCATATCAATGAAGTCGTCAGAGCAATCAAGGCTTCCTAGGAAGCTTTCTCCGCTCAATCAAGGGCGTCGAACAGATCTTGGTGCGGCAACTGGAATCACCATCCCAGTCGCCCTGCATTATCCCACACGTAACTTCAGACAGCATGAGGCACCCCCCGTCCGGCATACAGCAAGCCCCCCCGCGCGAACAGATCAACAAACCGCCACAACTGGAACCATCTCCATTGTAAACCCCCCCCTGCTTAATACACCAAGGCTCGGTCATGATCTCGCATCCGAGATCTCCCAAGCAGCAGGCTCCGGAGGCAGGAGCCTCACATTCATCCGGAATCCCATTCTCGTTTAGATCCATGGATGTACCGTCGGCGATGTCGCACGCATCCGGTTTGCTGTTGCTGTTGCAATCCGGAAGGTCTTGATATATGAGAAGAAAATCTTCTAAGTCCAGAAGGTTGATGACGCCATCGAGATTGAAATCGGCCCTTGCAATGTAGTTGCCGATCTCGATTGCGGCATCTTGATCAATCAAATCCAAAATCAGAGCCTCATCGTCAGCACAAACCTGCCCGTCACCGTTGATATCACCATCAAAACCTATGAACATGTCTACCACACAGGTTATGTCAACTCCAACGACATTCCCGATTGGCGGACTTATCTCAAATTGTTGACTAGAATCGATATCTTGTTGAAGACCACACGGCTCACCCTGAAGCGGAAGCGTCCCGAGGCAAATCGGCCTGTATTCTTCCCCGTCGACGGCTTCGGCCATGACACCCTGGATAGACGTGACCCGTCGGGTGCCATCCGCCATCTGCCAGTCCAGCTTGACGGAGCCGAATCTCACAAAGGTGGTCGAACGATAATCCATGCTTCCCACGACGTAGTCGTATACTCCATCACAATCTACGCTATAACTCGTCGCATTCCTGATAATGCGCTGGTCGATTATCACGAGTTCAGGAGACGTGTGAAACGAGTAGGAAGAAGGAGCCTCAGATCGGGAGTGCGAGGTCGTAAAGCCATTCTTGTTGTCCCACGCGCGAACAGTACCGTCCGGCCATCCAGATTGGCTCGATCGATTACGTTCATACAGTTCACTTTGAGCAAAGGCTCTGGAGAAACCAAAAAATACCCCCGCAGCACCTATCGTTGCCGCACTTGTATCAGAACACTCTTCGAGAAGGCTGGATTCCGCCCAAACATCAACACTGTAGTCGTAAAGATCTGTGCTAACGTCTGAATCAGACTGCAGAGTGAGCTCAAGATTGGAACACTCTCCTCCAATCTGAGTATCCAAATTCCTCCAAGAACTATCGCCCATCGCAAGGCTTGACGAGGCTGCAAATACACGTCCGCTAGAAGAAATGGCGTCGAAGCCGACTAGCGTAACGGACACCTCATAAGACGAGTGGGTTTGGAATACGTCTTCTTCATGAAAGAAGCAGTCTAAACCTAGTGCAGCGGCTGGCGCTGCAGGCAAAGCCAGGCCTACAACAACAAATACAAAAGTTCTCATTCTGATCTCGAATTCATTCATCTAAAATCCTCCTTTGCCCCGCGTGTTTGCGGGAGCTGTCAGGTATGTTTGCATACTGGCCCGACAATCCGGAAAATCCAGGGAATACCAGGACTGCAAGCAAGTACGCCGGAATAAATGTGCGTTTCCAGAAACGCACCACACAACATCGTCCGTCTCTTCACTAACTAAAGACGAACTCTCCGCCACACGCCGCTTACCACATTGAAAAGCGATGCGCACTGATTCCCAAACGGCCCTGGCAGCAGGTCAACCGTCTGGCATCCTTGTTGCTAGCAACTACTCAGAAACTGCGTCCCGACGAAATGCATCGCTCGCCATTCGCGAGTATCAAACAGGTGACTCAACTACAGGCACGCAAATTCAAAGAATCCCATATACACTGCATTCGCCGGTCAACTGTCATTCAAACGAGCCGGGCGGAAGCCTGCTCGATCTGTCACGAACACAAACTCACCCCATTGGGCGTGTAGTGGCCGTTGCGTGGAAGTTTTGTTCACCCATATGACGGCCCGGAAATCACCAGGAGCCGCAAAGTCATGCCCCGAAATTATGCGAACCGCGTGCAAGGACAGACCCAATAGACTTGGGTTTCCAGTCAACCACACACTGAAACGCGACTGTACACCAATGAGCAAACCGAATCAAGTGAAAAAAACACTTATTACCGGGAATGAATAATGGTTTGGTGATCCAATATATAATCTCTGCAGGCACCCCTCATTCAGGGTCCGCGCACTCTGGACCTGTAGACAAACCTGATCATTAAGCAAAACGCTTTATCACAACTACAAGAGTGAAATCCGACTGTTCAGCAGAATATGGCGTAGGATATAATCCGAGAACACACAAATTCCAATCTAAAAATGAAGAATGCTGACCCGCGTACTCTTCGCCCCCTGTCCGCCCTGTTCTCGAATCGCCAAGTAAGAACTCTATCTACTCCCCCGTCGCCGAAGCAGAACGCAACCCATCACAAGCAGCCAGAGCGTCGCCGGCTCAGGCACGTACGCGACACGGAACCCTGTGTAGATGCTCGCCGTTGAGGGGTAGCTCGCGCCGCGTCGTGCGGCGTGGAGGCTCGTATCCTGGCTGTTCCACCCGCCGCCACAGGCACCACGATGCGAACCGTAGACAACGTTGTCATGCCACTCCCACACGTTGCCGCCCTGGTCGAATGTGCCGTAGGGACTTGCGGAGTTCTCGAACTCGCCCACCTCGGAGAGGTAGTATGGATGGCCGACGGT
>CAZTAR010000067.1:0-14722 GCA_964611695.1 uncultured Planctomycetaceae bacterium
ACGTCCGGTTAGGTTCGTCCCAGACCGCGAAGGCGAACATGCCGTGCAGAGATTCGACACATCGGTCCCCCTGTTCTTCATATAGATGGACGATGCACTCGGAATCGGTGGCGGTGCGGAAGGTGTGTCCTCGTCCACTGAGTTGATCGCGGAGTTCGAGGAAGTTGTAGATCTCGCCGTTAACGGCTGCCCAGATCGTTCGGTTTTCATTGGACAGGGGCTGGCGCCCGGTCTCGGGATCGATCACGGTGAGGCGGCGGTGTCCCAGGCTGATGCAGTCGGTCCGGTATTCGCCGACATCATCCGGGCCGCGGTGGGCGAGCCGGTCGAGCATCGGCCCGAGTGCGGCGGCTTCTCGCTTCGACAGCGGCTGGTGACTGGCAATTCCGGCGATCCCACACATTCGATACTTTCTCGCAGCGCGTTATTGGGGTGGAAATGCGTACATTGCCGCCCCCCGTGTGTATCGGCATTCCTCATGGAACCCTGGATCGGTCCGAGAGTATCAAGCTCCCTCAAGAGGCTAGAAAGGCGGTTTGGAGCAGAGAGAAGCCAGGCCTCGTGTGGGGTATAATCGGTGGGGATGCAGGCGCATCGGGGATGAAGGTACATCGTATGGCGAGGGGAATCGTGAACAGAGGGTCTGTGATTGAGTCGGCTATCCGCATGATCGGCTTGGCGAGCGTCTTGGCGTTCGCGCTGGTCGGCTTGAGTGGCGGCTGCACGTGTGAGACGAATCTCATTCCGCTGCCTTCGGGCGTTGTGATGCGAATCGAGAATCAAACTGGCCTGCCGCTGGAGGCGGAGGCGAGCTTCATAAACGCCGAGAAATCGGTGCGACAGACCTCTCGGACGCTGGGTGCTTCGGGTCCGGAAGCGATAGAGTCGATCCTGGCAACGGAGGCGACCGTGGTGACGGTGACGGTTCGCGTCGGGGCGGGGGTCGGCCCGCTGGTGCGGCTTGCTCCGGGCTATGTACTGCGTGAGGAGACCTATCGGGCGGGGGTAGACTTCGAGGCAGGCGACGAGATCGTGTTGATCGTGACGTTGCCGGACGCGCCGATTCCAGATCCGATTGTGGACTGCAACCAGAACGGCATTTCGGACGCTCTCGATATCGCCAAGGGCTTGAGTATCGATTGTGATCAGGACGGGCAGCCCGATGAATGTCAGACTTTCGAGGACCTCGACGAGAACGTGGTGCCCGACGTCTGCGAGTTCTGGTGTGATTTGAATGGTGACGAGGTCGTTGATTCGGCGGATGTGGTTCTGTTCGTTGCGATCGTGCTCGATACGCCCTATTTGCATGAGGGGGAGCCGACAACGTCATCGGGCGTTGAAACGGACTGGGAATATGATGATGACGTGCTCTTCCGGGCCGACTTCAACGGCGACAAGCGCGTCGATGGCGGCGATACGCAGGGCTTTCTGGAGTGCGTACTGGAGAGTGGTTTGTAGGCGTCGTCAGTTCATCCTGTCGGGTTGAATGTGGTAGCTTCGGCCTGAGTGAGGCAGATCAAGGGGCCGGCACATCTATTCCCGGTTCTTGGGCCCTGCCGATTGCCGTTTTGTCCCGTTGTCTTGCATTGCACAAGTGCTCGATCTCTGGATAGTTGCGATTCGCTCGCGGATCGCACAGAATCCCTCACTACAATCTTGAGTGATCGTCGTGTGACCATCGCGGTTGCCGAGCAAGCTCGCCGTCCGGATTGGGCCTGTGGGTTGGGCTGTCAATCTGTCGAAGGAGAGCGACCCGACAGTCCGAAGCGAGCGATGCTGCATTGACAAGCCTCCGGCTGAATAGCGATCAGCCGGAAGCCAAAAGCGAAGAGCCAATACCAGTGAATGTTGAAGCCCAAAGACCTGCCGTTTTCCTCGATCGCGACAAGACGCTGATCGAGGATCCCGGGTATATCGACCATCCCGATTTGGTTCGGCTAATCGATGGCGTGCCGGAGGCGCTGATTCGTCTCCGCGACCTTGGCTACGCGCTCGTGATCGTGACGAACCAGTCCGGCATTGCGCGGGGGTTGCTGACAGAGGATGATCTTGCCGCGATTCACGATCGCCTTCGCGACCTTCTTCGGGAGAAGGGGGCGGAGGTTGACGCGGTCTATTTTTGTCCGTACCTCGATGGGCCGCAGGCGGTGTTGGAAGAATACCGTCGCGATAGCGAATTGCGAAAACCGAAGCCTGGGATGTTGCTCCTGGCGGCCGAAGAGATGGGGCTCGATCTGGAGCGGTCTTGGATCGTCGGAGATTCATTCACGGATGCCGAGGCAGGCCGGGCGGCGGGGTGTCGGGCCGTGTTGGTGGGTGATTTTTCGGGCGAGGATCGATCTCGCGCGGAGGACGTGGCGGAGTTTGTGGCGAAGGGCCTTGATCAGGCGGTGGAACATGTTCGCGAGCAGACGGTCGCGCCGGGCACACGGGCTGTCGAATCGGAGCATCCCGAAGAGTCCCAGCCCGGGTGTCAACAGCCAAAGCCACAATCCAAAACAGCGTTAAAAACACCACCCCAAAAACAGGCGACACCACGCCCCAGCCTTGGTTCTGATCCTCGATCCATGTCGGAGGTGAAGATGGGATCATCAAGCCGTTCGGACGGTTCACAGAATGACGAGGTGCTTTCACAAATCCTCGACGAGCTTCGGATGATGCGACGAGAACGCCAATACGAAGATTTCTCGATTGGCAAGCTTGCGGGGGCGGTGACTCAAGCCTTCGCGCTCTGTGCAATTGGGTGGGGGCTTTATGTTTGGATTCAAGGGGGGGACGGCTCCGCGACCTCGACGACGATCTGGCTTCTTGCGGGGATCGCATTTCAACTCTTGGCCCTGACTTGCTTTTCTTCGGCGCATAAGAAATGACCTGTTCGCATATTGCGAACAGGTCATTGTGAGTCACACGCCATCGTGGTGCGTTGTGCTATTTGTTGGGCCTCTGCTGGACGATGGGCGGATTGATTTTTCCGACGATCTCGCCGTTTTCGACGAGGAGGTCGCGTGCTCGCATGATCGAGCCTTCAAGCTGCCGAATCTCGGGGTCTGATGGCTTCTTGCCATCTTTGAGCAACTGGGCTCGTTGTTCGATCATTTCTTCCATGCGGATCCTGATCGTGGTGTAGATCATGTCTTCCGCTCTCTTCTTGCGATCATCCATGTTTTCCCGGTCGTCCGTTTTCACGACGGGGTCGATCTTCTTGTCTGGGGCGCGTTGTGCGGTTTTCTTCGGCACCGGGGCATTGGCCACGTTTCGTTTGGGGGCGTTAGGCTTTTTGGCTGTTTTGTGGCTGCAGGGCGCCTTTGCCTTCTTCGGCGAGCAGGGTGTCTTGCATGTCTTCTGGCAGGGAGCAGCCTTACCGTCCTTGGCCTTGACTGTTTGCTCGCTGTCTTCCGCGCAGCCCATGGGCCCGAAGGCGAGGAAGGCTGTGGCGAGCGTGAGCGCACAGGCTCGAATCAAGCTTGGCATCATTTTCGTGTCCATCATCCATCTCCATCAATTCAAGTCGATTGCAGATCGTCAAATACTACTTCTTCACATCTTGAGGGGCCGGCTGGCCGGCATGATCACCTTCCTTGGCAGCCTGGGTGGCCGCCGGCTTCTCCGCGGGATTGGTTGAGGGGGGCGTCGCCTTGCCGTCCTCATCGCCAAGCTTCTTTCCTGTCTTCTTCCAATCAGTCCCGGTCGGCCGAGTCACGATGACCTTGGTGGCGACGAGTTTCAATTGGTCCCCTTCGCCTTCCCGGTAGCCGAAGACGACAACCTTGTCGCCGGGATTGATATTTTCGGCGGACTCGTCCCGTCCATTGATGATCACGACGGTGTTTTCGCGGAGGGTGCCGTTGAAGATTTGTTCTTTTCCTCGCTTGTTGACAACGCGCATGGAGACGTCGTTGTTTGCGAGATCGACCTTGACCGCAATGCCCTCAAGTTTGCGGATCTTTCGTTTCTCTTCACCACGGTCCGAACAGCCGCCCGAGACGGCGGCGACGGCAGCCAGCACCAACACCGTTGAAATGACTCGATTACCCATAAACGGCGTTCTCTCCTCTACCTTCCTGGATGACCGACGCGGACTTATCCGAACTGCGGATGTTTTCTGGATTGGGTCTTGTCTGGCACCAGGATTCCAGACTCGGGAAACATCTTGCAGATCGCCGGATTCGCCGCCCATTGCGGAGTCCGACTAGGCAGTAATTTAGCCTTGAGGGTCGGCAAAATCAAACCTTCCGCTGGTGGCATCCATCTGGACTCTCTAAGAAAATATCCCAGAATGCCGCAAGGCGATGCGAATACTGCTGTGGCACGGCCGCCATAGGCGGAGTCGACACAGGCGAGACGCCTGGGCCACAATTCTGGGATAATTCCTTAATGCGCCCCAATCTTGCTCCTTTGGGTTCCTTTTCGCATCGGCGAAGTTCTTTGGATGGCTTGATTCCCATTCCCGGCGTACCTATGTTGTCTGCTGGAAATGATTTGCGAAAACGACAATTCAGCGATCGCTTCGGCCTACGAGCAGCCACCGGCACCCGAACGGCGTCGGGCATGGCTTATCGCGTTACTTGTCGTTTCCTGCCTGCTGATTCCCACCGGCGCCCTGTTGGCGAGGCTGGTCTGGCTTCCATTTTACTTCGGGCTTCTGTTCTTCCTGGTGGCCGGGCTGTTGGCCGGGGCTTTGTCTTATCGTATCGCTCGACCGGCCCGGCCGATCTTGTTGAAGCCCCTGCTCGTCGGCCTTGCCTGTGTTGCTGTCGTGAGCATTAGCGTGATGGTTACCTGGGAATTCCGCCATGTCGCCGCCACAGTGGGCGACTTGCCGAAGTTTCCAGATGCCAGAAACCGGGCGGTTCGGGGGGGCAGGTCGGCGGGGGAGGTGCGACAGTCGGCAGACCTGGCATTTCGGGCTGCCTTGGATCGGGGATATGCCCCGGGCGGTGTCCTCGGGTATGTCCGGTGGGCGATCGGGGGCGGGGAGATGGAACTGGAGGTCGAGGGGTGCAAGGACACAATTGGGATCAGCCATACCGGCGCCGAATGGGTGATCCGGACTTTTTTTGCCTTCCTCCTTCTTTTTTCGGGCCTATGGGCGAGCTTTGAGTCGCTCCGATCGGCGATTCCTGTCAACAACGTTCTCGCGCCTGGCGAGGAGTATGAAGAAGAAGATTAGGCACTGAGGTGGCGGTGCGAGGTCTAGATGTTGACGGCCTTCTTGTTCATAAGGTTATTCTGTTTGGCGTGTTATGTTTATGACAAATATTGAAAGAGCGTAGCGGCCGACCCCCGTGTCGGCCGTGAATGACCAGCGATTTGCCACGGCCGACAGGGGCTTCGGCCGCTACAGTGGCGTGCTAAACCCTCTTGCTGGTTCCGCAGATGGGTTGAATCAGCGCCGGGCTATCGTGTGGCCGATGTCTCTTTGGGCCATTGTTCACAACTCCTGTTTCTCGTCGGCCACGGGGGGCCGACATTACCCGATGGGCAGATTCTTTACAATCACCATCGCTTGCGTTTCGGGCCTGTTTTGGGGGCGTCGTCTGGGGGGAGATGGATTCGGGTCGTAAGGTCTGCAACAGTTGCGAGAATTATCTCACGTCCGCTCTGGGCAAGCCGATCAAGTTTTAGATAGGTAGGCTGGTGCAGGGCCCCTTCTCGCAGTCTGTCGATTGCCGCCCTGACCTGCCGCCAATGCCTTGCATGGGGGTCGCTTCGCAAGGGGGATTCTGTGATTGCCAGGCTATCCGATTAGGGGGTGTATCCATGCCTCGTCCTAAGGACGTTCTTACGACAGGCGAAGTCGCCAGTATTTGCAATGTTGCCCCGCGAACCGTCTCCAAGTGGTTCGATAGCGGCAAGCTTCGAGGTTATCGCATTCCTGGGAGTAAAGATCGCCGCATCCCGTTAGTGCAATTGGTTCGGTTCATGCGTGCCCACGGCATCCCTTTGAACGGTTTAGACTCCGGCATTACACGCGTTCTGGTTGTCGAAGGGGACACCGACGTCGCGGAGCTTCTCTCGATTGCCTTGGCCCGGGACGCGGGCTACGAAGTTCGCACGGCGACGACGGCATTCGGGGCGGGCGGCATCGCCGAGTCGTTTAAGCCGCATATTATGCTCCTGGATGTCGGGCTTCCGGGGTTATCCGGCCGGGAAACGGTCCGGTGTGTGAGGAGTAGCCCCGATTTGGCCACCAGTCGGCTCATCGCATTGACGGGACCGCTGAAGGACGGAGAGGGCGAGACGCTCAAGCAGCAAGGTTTCGACGCGATGCTCCAGAGGCCGTTCGAGGTGTCTCGGGCCGTGTCGGTGATTGAAGAAGTTTTGCCCACCGGCGGGTAGCGCGGGGTGTCTCCCTGATTAGTTTGGGAGGGCTTCGCGGCCGTGAACTGGGTTTGTTTTTCTGGGGGATGCTGTGGCACACACACCTCTCGGTTTCGCCTTTGCGGGTGGCTTCCACGACGAGATTGACGAATTCGTGGCGAGTTCGGCGATCGCGAGTCCATCACCGCTGGCGCGGCGGTTGATGCAGCTCTGTGGAGATCGAAGTGTTGACACTGCCGAGCTTGCCGAAGTGCTTGAGGCTGATTCGTCTCTTGCCGCCCGGATCATCAAGGCAGCCAACACGACTCGACAGGGCGCGGGAATCCCGGCGACGAACATGATGGCTGCCGTGAACCGTCTTGGGCGGAATCGATGTCTTTGTTTGGCATTGGCATCCGAGGTGGCTGAAGCCGTGAGCTGGAGTGTCGGCCCTCATTTCGATTTTCCCAGGTTTTGGCGGGACTCACTTGCTCGAGGGTGTATTGCACGAACCATCGTAATGCATTGTCAGAGCGTGTTGGCCGGCCCGGCCTTTCTTTCGGCCCTGCTGCAAGATCTGGGCGTTGCACTCCTCGCCGCGAGATTCGGGCCGCGTTATGCGGCGATTCTCCGGCGTCGGCGGGAGCCTCATCGGCGACTGGCCGTGTTTGAGTCACAGGCGTTCAAGTTCAATCATATTCACGTCGTCGCGCGGCTGCTCGAACGTTGGGGGGCGCCGAGGATGTTGGTCGAGGCCGTTGGACGGCATCACGCGCGGCCACCGCTCCAGCGTGGCGTTCCATCGCGATTGTTACTTTGGCAAGTGAACTATTTCGTCGGGGCGATGTCGCTCGGGAGAGATTGTCCGGCTCCCCTGGGCGAATCGGAAATTGCCGAAATGCCGCGGACCACATTCGGGATCGGGGGGGCTATGCTGGCGGGGGTATTCGGCAGGGCCGCGCAGCAGTTCGCGGATGCGGAGGACCTCTTCCGTTCATGGTTGCCGAGGGACATGGATGTGGAGCATTTCTTCTCGGCGGCGGCACGTCCCTTTAGTGGTCAGCCTGTTGTGGTGAGTCAAGACTCACTGGAAGGTCGCAAGGCGGTCGGCCGTGTTGTCCGCGGCGAATCAGAAATGAATGCTTCGCTTTTGTGTTCTTCTTGATGCCAGGGCTGTGCCCAGGATGAGCAAGCATGCGGTTCCTGGTTCGGGCGTGACTTCCGACATCTTGAAGGCAAAGCGGTAGCCGTAGTTTCCATTTTTTGTGCGGAATGTTGGAACCTGTAGATTGAAGGTGCCTTCGGCGGGGAGTTGCCATTGAGTACCAAGGGGCGGTGCGCCACTGATCCCGAGGGGCACGTATTGAAGTTCAAGGAAGTAATCCCGATCGGTCGGCGGTGGGAAGACGGTATCCGCTTTGAACGAGATGAACATCTGTTCGTCGGGGTACTCCAATGAAGCCCAGAGGTGGATGGGCTCCCATGTGATGCTTTGATCGTCCTCGATCGGGGCGCGGAAATCGTTTGCGTAGAAACCAGTCTCGCCTTGCCACACCGGGGGATTGTACGTGTGCAAGACACCGGCGTAGCCTTGTAGCCCCGAGGAAAGGAATCGTTCGTAATCCGGGTCGTATCCGTTGGTGGCGTCTGACCAGACGCCGAGCCGTCCCGCCTGTCAGCCGCAGAATTCGCCGAATTCATAGAGGAATTCGAAGTGCAATTCATCCGCCGCGGCTTCTTGTTGAAAATGCGCGATTGAAGCCAGCATAACAGCGGTAATGCTCAGGGCAGTTTTATTCATCGGGGCCCCATTCCAGGATTGGCTCGCCTTCCCGGTGGTCTTGTGTGGATTGTAGCTCGTCTGAGTGGTGGAAGCAAGAATTTTCGAAGAAAGCCAGTGAGCGCCTCGGTGGAACGGCGCTGTATTGATCGGTCAAACCATTGTGGCGATAGGCTCGAACAATACGATTGCATTCGCTGTTTCGGGGGTATGCGTTTACGCTTATGTGTATGGCGTCCGTGCGGTTGCCTGCAAGACGGTTCGAGTCTTTGGCCAGCCGGTGAATTGTGTAGCGACAAGTGTCTGTCGAGAAAGCAAATCTTATGAGCAGAGTTTTGATCATCGATCCTGAGCGGTGTACGAATTGTCGGCTTTGCGAGATGGTTTGCGCGGAACAGCACGGCGGCGCTTATCAGCTCTCGCGCTCGCGCATTCAGTTGAAAGTCGGCGCGGACGGGATGTCTGCTTTTCCGAAAGTCTGTTTTCAGTGCGATGACGCGCCTTGTATGCAGGCCTGTCCGACCGAAGCACTCGCTCGCGACCCGGATACGAACGTGGTTGTGTTGGATGTAGATCGTTGCGAAGAGTGTGGACTCTGTGGGCCGGCGTGTCCTTACGGGGTGTTGAATTGCGAAGACGGCAAGCCGCGGAAGTGTGAACTGTGTGGTGGAAGCCCGACATGTGAATTTGCCTGTATCTCAGATGCCTTGCGATTTGAAAAGCGGGATCAGTGGGCGGATGCGGATCGGGATGCGTATATCAAACGACTTCGCACGCTGCATGAAGAGGCGACGTCATGACGGCCGCCCTGTTTGGAAGGCCGGCGGTTCTCCGGTGGACGGGTTGGCAACACACCTGCAATCAAAGTGAGGGAGATTGATGGGGCTTTTTGGAAATGGTGAGGCGCAGGAGATTGAGGTGATGGGCCGGGCGTTGCGTTGCGAGATTTGCCATCATACGCGGTTTTGGCAACGTCAGGCACAGTTGAACACGCCGGTGGCCACATTCTTCAATTTTGACTGGGCGAATCGAAGTGCAACCTGTATCGTTTGTGAGCGATGTGGATATATCCACTGGTTCTTGCCGCCCTGATGAAGGGGTGGCGTTCGTGTGAGAATAATCTACAAGGAGTTTCGGGATGAGTAACAGCCTTTACAAAGTCATCGAATTGGTCGGCACGAGCGAGAAATCCTGGGAAGATGCCGCGAAGCACGCCGTGGAAGAGGCGGGCAAGAGCCTCAAGAACCTTCGGATTGCCGAAGTGAAGGAGCTCGACATGAAGGTCGAGAACGGCAAAGTGACTGCGTTTCGCGCGAAGGTGAGTTTGTCCTTTAAGTATGAGTCATGATCGCGTTGGCCGCCTGCAGAAGCCTAGTGCTGCGTCAACCTTCATTTTTCGGGTTCACTGGGTTTCGGTTTCTGTGGCACAGGCGTCTCGCCTGTGTCTTCCACCGGCGGGACGCCGGTGCCACAAATTCCAGGGCGGAACCAACCCGACAACTTAGGGTTGACAACACACTAGTCCCAAGGCAACGCCGCGACCGTAAGGCAGTCGGTATCACCCATACGGATGGGCTGCCGTGGGGAACGCCATGTGTGCCACCGGCGGCTTGTCCACCAGTGCGACCTCGGCTGTGGATACGCTTTAGACACTGGCGGGCAAGCTGCCAGTGGCACCCGTCATTCGGTCTGTCGTGAAACACTAGATGAACAGGTTCACGTTGGCGTTGTCAGCCGCATCGAGGTATGCGCCGACACCGCCGATTTCTATTTCGTCGATGAGTTCTTCTTGCCGGATTCCCATGACGTCCATGGACATCGCGCAGGCGACAAGCCTCACACCGTTGTTGCGAGCCGTGGCGATCAGCTCCGGCAGTGACGCGACGTTTTTCTTCTTCATGACGCCTCTCATCATGGCGGTCCCCATGCCCGCCATGTGCATCTTCGAGAGCTTGAGTCGTTGTGGTCCGCGCGGCATCATCCAGCCGAACATCCTGTCCATCAGTGGTTTCTGAGTTTGTGGGCCATCATCGCGCCGCAGGACGTTAAGCCCCCAGAAGGTGAAGAACAGGGTGACTTTTTTTCCCATCGAGGCGGCGCCGTTGGCAATGATGAACGCGGCCATGACCCGATCGAGATCGTTCGAGAAGACCACGATCGTCTTGTCCTGGGCGGCGGATGCGGTGGCGCCGTCGCCGGATTGTTGTTGGGTACGTTTGCGGATGAGGGCTGCGAAGTAATTGTTTTCGGGGCGGATATTGACCAGTTCGTGGCCGGTTTGCCTGCACCAGGCCGGTACATCGGCGGCAAAGCCCGGATCTGTCGCCATGATCTTGAGGATGCGGCCCTCCTCCAGGCCATCCAGCGCATTCTTCATCGCGATGATCGGGCCGGGACACTGGGCGGACCTGACATCGAGCACTTGCGTCGGGTCCTTCGTTGCCGCCGCCGTTTGGCTGGCGCAACTCGGGTTTGTTTCTGCGCTCGTGCAGCAGGAAGTCGTCGCCGAATCTGATACATCGCTCGGAGTCGTTGGAGTGCCAGTGTCGGCGTCATCTTCTCGCGGATTGAATGCGGCCCAAGTTCGATGTCCGCCGGACAGGTTGCGAACGTTGTAGCCGAGCTGCTTGAGCACCCTGGCGCCGAGATAGCCCCGTAGTCCCATCGCGCAGTGGGTGACAATCAACCTGTCTTTCGGTAATTCGCCGTGACGTTGGCGGAGCGTGTTGAGGGGGATGAGTTTGGCGCCTGGAATCGCGCCGGCAGTGTGCTCCTCCTCGTCGCGAACGTCGACCAGGAATGCATCGCCGAGTCCGTCGGCATGGATGACTTCGACATCACCGCGAAGCACGTTCGCCGCGACGAAGCCAGCCATGTTGATTGGGTCTTTGGCGGCGCCAAACTGCGGCGCGTAGGCAAGCTCGACCTCTTCCAGATCGAAAACGGTCATCCCGCTCTGAATCGCCACGGCAAGGACATCGATGCGTTTGTCCACGCCTTCACCGCCGGTAATCTGCGCCCCGAGGATGCGGCCGTCCGGTTTCGCGAAGAGTAGCTTCAGGTGCATCTGTGCCGCGCCGGGGAAATAGTCGACGTGTTGGCCCGGATGCAGGTAGACCTTCTCATATTCAATCCCGCTGCGACGCAGGACTTTCTCGCTTGCTCCGGTCATGGCGACATTGAGATTGAACACCCGAACGACGCTGGTACCTTGAGTTCCACGGTAGGTGCTTTCACGGCCGAAGATGTTGTCGGCGGCGATTCGGGCTTGTCGGTTCGCGGGGCCGGCTAGGGGGATCTGCGCGTCCGCGTGCGTCACGAAATCTTTGATCTGCACTGCGTCCCCCACGGCGTAGATGTCGGAATCGTTCGTTCGCATGTGTTCGTCGACGTGGATGCCCCCGCGTTCGCCGAGTTCCAGCCCAGCATCCTTCGCCAGTCCTGACTCCGGACGCACACCGATGGATAGGACAATGAGATCGGCCTGCAATGAAGGTCCGCTCTTGAGGTTCGCGACGACTTGGTTCTCGCCGGCGTCTTCGAAGGACTCGACCGCGTCGCCAAGATGAAGGTTCACGCCGCATAGCCGGACGACCTGGTGGATGGCGGTGGCCATCTCCTTGTCGAGGGGCGGCATGACCTGGTCGAGGAGCTCGACGATGTGAACAGTGAGCCCGCGCCGGTGGAGGTTTTCCGCCATTTCCAGGCCGATGAAACCGCCGCCCACGACGATTGCCGACTTCGCGCCGTCGTCGACGAGCTTCTTGATGGCGTCGGTGTCCGGGATGTTCCGGAGGGTGCGGATTCTCGGATGGTCGATGCCTGGCAGCGGTGGGCGGATCGGCGCGGCACCGGTCGAGATGATGAGCTTGTCGTAGGGCTCTCGATAGGTTTGGTCATTGTCGAGGTTCTTGACGACAAGTTCTTTCTTCTCTCGGTCGATGGCCTGCACCTCGGTGCGGACGTGGACGTCGAGATTGTGCCTCTCGTGAAGAGCCTCGGGAGTTTGCAGGATGAGCGACTCTCGTTCCGCGATCTCGCCGCCGATGTGGTAAGGCAGCCCGCAGTTTGCGAACGAGACGTTTGGGCCGCGTTCAAAGACGACGATCTCCGCTTCTTCCGACAGCCGCCTCGCTCGGGCCGCTGCGGTTGCGCCGCCGGCCACGCCTCCGATGATGACAAGTTTTGTTACGGCCATGATGTTTTCTCCTTAGGCTACTATGGTGGAAGCAGGCCTACCGATTCAGTTCGTGCTTTCTGATACAGGTGATGGTGTTGATGACGCTGGGGTTGCCGACTTTGTAGAAAACCTCCTTGCCGTTGCGTTGCGCGACGAGGAGCCCGTGTGCCCGCATTAGGTTGAGGTGCTGGCTACAGGCGTTCGGCGGAATGCCGAGGGCGTCGGCGAGTTGACCAACGGTGAGGTCCCTTGCCAGGAGCAATTCGGCGATTTTCAACCTGTGCGGGTGGCCGAGGACGCGGAGCGTTCGGGCGACTCGTTCGAGGACGTCCATCGGGATTTCGGAGGCCGGGGGCTTCTTTGTTCTCATAGTATCATTATATCAGGACTTTATGATATCTCAAGCGGACGATTCTTGTTTGAGTGTTTTAGTTCGGATAGTTTGCCTCTTATTGAAACTTACGGGGTCATATGCACATTCGATCCACCATCGGAAGCCCATGGATTGCGATCCATGGGCTTTGGGGCCTGTTATGGTGTCACGCCATTGTGGGTGAGGCAGCGGCTCGCCGCCTTGGCGACTGATTCTGGGGAAAGCTGTTGCATGCAGGCGTGGTCGTGGGGGCATTGTCCGAGTTTGCGAATGTAACAAGGCGAACATTCGCGGTTGAGGCTCAGCACGTCGGCGGATTTGCCGTAGGGGCCGGTCCGTTCGGGATTTGTCGGGCCGAAGAGGGCGACGAGGGGTCGGTTCATCGCGGCGGCCATGTGCATGGGGGTTGAGTCGGCGGTCACCACGATCGCGGCATTGTTGATCAGCGCGGCCAGCTCGCGGAGGGTTGTTTGGCCGCAGATGTTTTCGGCTGTGCCCGCGGATGCTAGTTGCGCGATGCGGCCTTGTTCGATGTCGCCCGTGCTGCCGACGAGGAGGCTTGTGATTCCGTGTTTTTGCTGGAGGAGGGCGGCGAGTTCGCCGTATCGCTGTGGCGGCCAACACTTGGTTTCCCAGCGTGTCGCCACGACGAGCACGGCGTAGCTCGGTT
Source organism: uncultured Planctomycetaceae bacterium (assembly GCA_964611695.1). Lineage (GTDB taxonomy): Bacteria > Planctomycetota > Phycisphaerae > UBA1845 > UTPLA1 > CAZTAR01. The sequence goes on from CAZTAR010000067.1 coordinate 13,304, forward strand.
TGGCGTCCAGCCCGATTCCGCTCAGCAGTTTTGCGGCCTGTTGCCGGTCGTCGTCGGTCGTGGCGATCCCGAAATCCATCGGCTCGTCGCTGAAACCGAGCATGCGAGCAACACGGTAGTTCTTGTCCGCGGCATGATCGTCGGGGTTGCCTTGCGAAATCTTGTGGGAGTAGAACAGCCACGCCAGTTCACGGGCGGCGGCAAAGCCGATTCGAACTTTTGCACCAGTTGCAAGGGCCAGGAACCCGCTCCGAAAGAGCCCCTGCAAATCCACGACGAGGTCGAACCGTTTGTGTCTGAGCGATTGAACGAAGGCGATGAATTCTTGTGTGACGGCCAGACTTTTCCCGAGGTGTCCGAAACGTTTGCGGTCGAACCGGATGACTTCATCCAGTGCGGGGTCCGCTTCAATCAGGTCAGCGAAGGGCGTGGCGACTAGCCAGGCCAGGTGTGCGTTGGAGTAACGGTGGCGAAGGCCGTGCAAGACCGGGAGCGCGTGGATGATGTCGCCGGGGGAGCTGGGCTTGATCAACAGGATTCGCCGGAATGGTCGGCTGGCCAGATCGCTCATGTCCGTAGTGTAAACTGAAGTGCTCGATCAATCCCGCTGAGGTCTTTGAAACGGCCGGCGGCTTTCAAGCCCGACGATTCTTCGGTGAGGAGGCCCTCCACAGCGTCCGCTTGGCCGCAGGCGACTTCGAGCATCAGCATTGCCCCGGGATGCAGAAGGTGTTGGGCCTTGTGTGCAATCTTACGGTAGGCGTCGAGCCCGTCGGGTCCGGCGAATAGGGCTTGGGGTGGTTCATATTGGCGAACGTTGTCTGGCAGTGTGTCCCGGTCATGCTCGGCGATGTAGGGGGGATTGGCGACGATCAGGTCGACCCCCCCCTCGGGCACGGCATCGGTCGGCAAATCGAGCATGTCCGCCTCGATGAAACGGATTCGGTCGGCGACGTCGTGGGCGTCGGCGTTGTGTCGGGCGATTTTCAGTGCGGCCGGCGAAATATCCGTTGCCACGGCCTGGATCGCCGGTTGCCGTTTTGCGATTGTGATGACGATGCAGCCTGAGCCGGTGCCGATCTCCAGCAAGTCGTATCGGGGCCGGGTGTTTTCATCGCACCAGCGTAGCGCCAGTTCGACGAGCAATTCCGTTTCCGGCCGAGGCACCAAGACATCCGGTCCGACTTGGAAATCCAGGGAGTAGAATTCTTTGTGTCCCACGAGGTGCGCGATGGGTTCGTGCGCGGCGGCGCGGCGGACCATCTCTCGGAACTCCGCTCGATTGGTTTCCGAGGGTGATTCATTGAATCGGGTGTAGAGGTCGATTCGTTTGCAGTCGAGCACCTTTGCGAGGAGCAACTCGGCCGCGAGTCGCGGTGAGTCGACCTGGTTCGCGGTAAAGTGTTCTGTTGTCCAGGC
>CAZTAR010000068.1:0-14696 GCA_964611695.1 uncultured Planctomycetaceae bacterium
ACGAAGACCATGACGACGACAAACGTGGCGTAGACAACGGCCTGTCGAACCTCCAACGAAGCGTCGAGGACGACGCGGAGAAGCGGCTTGGGTTCGGCGGCGGCACAGTTCTCCCGCAGGCGGCGGAAGATGTTCTCCACGTCAATGATGGCATCGTCGACGACCTCGCCAATGGCGATGGCCAAGCCGCCGAGGGTGATCGTATTCAGCGTCTGGCCCATCCAATCCAGCACGATGACGGCCATCAGGAGAGATAGCGGGATCGCGGTAATCGAGATGGCCGCAGTCCGCAAGTTGAGCAGGAACAAGAAGAGGACGATCACGACCAGGATGCCGCCAAGGAGCAAGGCCGCCCGAACGTGATGAATCGCCGCTTCGATGAACGTCGCCGGCCGATGGAGCCGCGGGTAGATCGTGATTCCCTCGGCCTCCAAGGCGGGCTTCATCTCCTCCAGGGCCTTCTCCGCCGCCTCTGTGACTTCCATGGTGTTGGAGCCGTACTGGCTCAGGAGTTTCACCAGCACACCTGGCCGGCCCAATATCGTGGCGTCGCCGTATTTCGGGGCTGGCGCGGCTGTCACGCGGGCCACATCCGACAAGCGAACACTGAGGCCGTCCACCCGAGCCAGGACCATCCCGCCCAATTCCTCGGGGCTGATCGACTGTCCCTCAACCTGTAGGACGACGCGCTGGTTGTCCGTCTCGACGTACCCCGCCCCCCGGGCGCCGGTCGCCTGCTGAGCCGCGGTCATGACATCCTCGATCGACAAGTCGAGGGCCATGAGTCGCTCCGGAAGAACCTGGATCTGGAGTTGTCGGATTTCGCCGCCCATGATGCCGACGTCGGCGATGCCGGGGACCGCCTGCAACCGCGGGCGCAGGGTCCAGTCAGCGAAGGATCGCAACTCCATGAGGCTGAGCTTGTCGGAAACCAGGCCGATCTTGAGCAAGTCCATCGTGGAGGAGGTCAGCGGCGTCAGCTTGGGGCTCTTGACGCCATCGGGCAACGTGCCGGCCATGGCCGCCAGTTGCTCGCCGAGCATCTGGCGGGCAATGAAGATGTCGGTGCCTTCCTTGAAGACGGCGTTGACGATGGAGAGGCCTTGGATCGACTGCGAGCGGACGTCTTCGATGTCGGTGACGCCGATGACGGCACTCTCGACCGGCAGCGTGACGATGGCCTCGACCTGCTCCGGCGACAGACCCGGGGCCTCAGTCTGGATGCAGGCCTGCGGCTGCACGAAGTCGGGAAAGACGTCCAGCTTGGCGTGAATCGTTTTGTACACGCCGTACCCCACGAGCAAGCAGGCCAGGGCAACGATGACGCCGCGGCGCCGAAGAGAGAAGTCAACAAGATACTGAAGCATGAAGCTGTCTCAATCCTTGGCCGCCGTCGCCTGTGTCTGTTTCGCCATGACCCAACGGGGATCGCCTGGAGTAATTGCGAATTGCGAATAGCGAAAAGACGCCTTGAACCGATACTTCGCCATTCGCAATTCGCCATTTGCTATTATGTCCACAACCCGCTACTCCGCAGCCTCTTCCTCGCGATCAATCAGGGCCTTCAATTCCTCCGTGAGCAGCATCTGCGCCCCTGCGGCCACGATCTCTTCCCCGGATACAAAACTCGAAGCAGTGAACCAGCCGCCATCACCAGGGCTGAGCAAAGTGGCTTCTCGGCGAGTGAATCGGTCGGCCGCGGTCTTCACGTAGACCCAGTTCAGACCGCCATAGCGAACGACCGCGCCTCGTGGGATCATCACGCCAGCCATGGCCGACCCCGACTCTTCCAGGTGCGCCACGACGGCCGCGCCCGGCCGCAACGACGGCGTCTCACCGACCTTCACACTCAGCAAAAAGGCCAGTCCCTGGGTCTTGCCTCCCACTGTGGGCGCCAAGCCGAGAGGCTCGGCCTTCAGACTCAATCCCTCTTGTCCGACGACCGAGATGCGGGCGGCCACCACGCTACCCTCCACGTCTTCACCTACGGGAACCTCGACTCGAGCGATGAGCTGCTCCAGGTCGGCGATTCGTAGCAAGGGTTGACCGCTTTCCACTGCCTCGTCGGGCTGAACCGGGGCCTCGACCACCTGTCCGCGTCGTGGCACGATCAGAGGCTTGGTCGTCGCGGCCGTCTCGCGCTGAGCAAGCGCGCCTTCGATTAATCTCACGATCTCCGTAGCGGCCTCCAATTGGGCTTCTTCGGATTTGACCTTGGCTTCCGCTTCCTCGACGGAGCGCTCGGAGACGACATTTCCCTGATCCCGAAGTTCTTTCTTGCTTTGGTAGGAAGCTCGGGCCGCTTCGAGAGATGCTGCGGCGGAACTCAGGTCCGCGTGAGCCGCGGCCAATCGGGCGGCCATGTCGATCTGCTCCGCCGGCGTAAGGCGAGGAACGATATTCCCGACAATCGTGTCGGCTTCAACCGTCTCACCCAGCCGCGGCCAAGTCTCTGATGCGACGGCCCGCACGATGCCAACCATGGGAGCCCGCAATGTGAACGAAGAGGCGGGATCCTCCATGGCTATCCCGTACGCCAAGACCGTCGGCTTGTGACTGGCCGAAGCAAGCAATTCCGTCCGCAGCCCTATTCGCTCTTGCGTTTCGTCGTCCAGCGTGATGACGGTCTCTCCGATAGGAGACCGCGAGACATGGGACACCTCGGCTTCATCGCCGCCTTCTTCATGTTCGGAACTTGACGCGTGTTCGGACTCGGCTGCCGCCTCCGGCGCCATGACCTTCTCGGCATTGCTGTCGGTGCTTTGCCTTCGACAGCCCGCCCACAGAAGCAGGACAACCACGACTGCACCAACGCCCCATGTCCATTTGTTTCTTGACATCATGCGAACAGGCTCATCTAAAACGGGCGCCCGCCAGGGCCGGCTCCCTGCGGTCTCTCCTCACCGCGTTACAAGAGGAAGGCGGCAAGAATCTGCCTGACGAAATCTCCAAAGAACGAAAACAAAATCCCCAAGAAATCGCTCATGGCCTGAAGAAGCTGGCTAATGGGATCGGACGCTGAATCCATGAGTAGCACTCCTCATTCGCTGACGGCAATCGGCTGCGCCGTGGTTGGCTGCGGGAAGGTCGACTCGATCGAGTCCAAAGCCGGTAGTCGCCCGCCCACGGCTCGCTCCAATTCCACCATGGCAATCCAGTAATCCCGTTCGATGTTGACGGCTGCGAGGCGCTCAGTAATCAACGCTTCCTGGGCCTCGATCAGTGTCACGATACCTTGCTCGCCGGCCTCGTAGGACCTGCGCGCCAGACCGAGGTTGGCCTCCGCCTGCGGCAGGGCCTGTTCCTCGAAGAATCTCGCCAGTTCCACCGCCGCCTCCGCGATTGCCTGGGCCTCCTGGACCTGTCGGGCAACGTCATCCAGCAGGTCCTCGTACTCCTTGCGGCTCTGTTGAGCCTTGTAGGATGCCTTGGCGATCTGGGCCTGATTCTGATCCCAGATGGGCAGCGTGATCGCGACGCTCGGCCCAAGTAACGAATCGATAATCTGTCGGCGCTCGAGGTTCCGCCCGGCGCGCGTTTCGAGGTCTGGCGCAGTCAGCGCACCATTACGAAGCGAAGCACGAGCGGTGTCCGCCAGTACTTTCCGCCCCGGAAGTGCACGGCGTTCCGGACGCTCCCCATCAACGCCAATCTCAACGTGTTGGAAGACGTTGAGGTACTGCCGCCGGGCCTCTTCCTCCGCCGCGCGCACGCGCTCCGCAGCGATCCTGGCGTCCGGGCGTTCACGCATGGCATGAACGATCAAGGCCTGCTCCGAGGGCAGCGATGACAGAAGGGGCTCCGCCGATGGCGAGAGCGTCCAAGATGACGACGAGCGCGCCAGACCGAGGATGCGGGAAAGTGTCGCCCGGGCGACATCCCGATCCCGCTTCAGTTCGATCAAAATGATCTGTACCGTCAATACGTTGGCTTTCAGCAGGTTTACGTCGAGCTGACCGGTTTCTCCGGCTTTCAGGCGGCGCTCGGCCAGGGCAAGCGATTGCTCCACCAGATGGAGATTCTCGGTTCCGATCTCCATGGCCCGCTCCAAAGCAGCAAGCTGGTGATAGCGGGACTTCGCCTCGGAAGCCAATGCGACTCCTTGGCGGACTACCTCAAGGACTGTCTGCTCGAGTTCAGCCTCGGCAATCCGCTTCCGGACGGGAATCTGCCATAGGTCAACCAACTCCTGGCCCAAACCATAGGACAGGTTGGATCGTCCGCCGCCTTCGGGAAATCTGGCGCTGAGCGATAACGTCGGGTTAGTCAGCAGTGTGGATTGAACGACATCGGCTCGAGAAGCCCCAATCGCCGCGAACAGCGCTTGAAGCCCCTGGTTGTTCAACATCGCAACCTGTACGGCTTCATCTATTGTCAGGCCATCAGCCAGCAGTGAGCCGATTCTCTCGTCAATGAGCGGTTCGATGCCAGGCTCGTAAACCTCATCAACACCTGTTTGCTCGGCCACCATCCGGCTTGTGCGTTCGTAGTCGGTGCAAGGATCGACCGAGGCACATCCGGCGAGAACCACGAAGACGACGCCGGACAGGCTGATTAACGAAACAGCTCGCAAGCACATAAGAAACTCGATTGCTCAAACCGGGGAGCAATAAGAAAAAGAGGCAATCACGTGTTGAATCATGCCGTTCCACCGCCCAGGAGGTTGCCCAGCAGTTGCAACCATGTGAGCGTCAGACCGGCGTTCACCAAATCCTGTGGGGTGCAACTAGCAAGCTGCAAGACGGGCAATGCCGCGAGGCTCAGTCCCAACCAGCGAATCCATTTGGCTCTTCTCATACCACTTGTCTCAACAGTGCGACCGGTCCAGATAATGAATCTGTCGCTCCGCTACGCCAAGGCCGACCTCGACTCCCAAAACCATGGGGTTGGATCACGATCTCCCTGTGAGCGGAAAACCCGCAAAAAATGGCCCCAAGGTGGCTGCACGCGGTGTGGCGAAGTCGTTGCGACCTGGCCACGAAGCAGCCGCCCAGGGACCGCATACGAGAAAGGCCCGTTGGCTCCGTCCATCAAACCGAATCCGATTTCAGGACGGTTAACGCTGTAGCCTCCCGGTTCAGAACGAAATGGTCGCACGGAGGCCGGCGCCCATGTTGGGCGTTTCTTCGTTGTCGTCCAAGCCGATGAAGACACCCGGGCCGAGGGTCAGATGTTCGTTCACGTGATACTCCCCCGAAAACTCGAGGAGGTTTACATTCGCGTGGTCTTCTTCTTCGCTTGACTTAATCACGTAATCGCCGATCAGGGCGAATTGATCGTTGATCCGCCATTTGTAACCCGCCGAAGCGCCCCATTGGAAATGGCGGAGATCGTCAATGTTGTCGGCATTCGCAGTCTTCACGAAGCCGTTGACGTACACCGTTCCGGGGCCGCAGTCCTTAGCGATGATGCCGGTCAAGGTGCCGTCCACGCCGGACGAGTGATAGCCGGTCGGAACCCGCACCTCGGCCAACGTGGCCAAGGTGGGCATCATCCCGTCTTCTTTCACCCATCGCTGTTGCCAGCCGAACTCGAGGTCGGCGTTACCTTCCACGCCTCCGAGCCCCATCTCGACGGGAACAGCCAACATCAACTGCATGTTCCGCAAGAAGTCGCTTCCGTCCAACGTGTACTCCAACTCCGATTCAAGGGTGACCGGATCGTGCTCGCCAGAACTCGTCTCCCATTCGAGCGTGAACTCAAGTTCAAACTCGCCAGGGCTGCCCGGTTGGCCATCTTCGAGCGACGTAAAAGCGTCGATCGACTGGCGCTCCGCCACGTCGTCTTCCCCTAGCCCAACTTCCGATACGCGCTCGCTGTATGTTTCGGAGGTGGGGTACCCATTCGGTTCGTCGTCATCGCCGTCGCGAAGAGACAGGGCCGGATAGTTTTCCTTCCCCTGATGGGTCCACGGTGTGGCCGCAGGCTGAGGTTGAGCCGCATCAGCGATTGTAATCCTCGGCGACGACGACTGTGCCTCAACGTCGCCTGCAAATGAGATTGACAGCAAACCGACCACAGCAACCATCATGATAAAACGGGCGAAACTCATCATTTGATCCTCTTCGTTAAGCAACCAACAACTCCATTCGTGGTGCCGGGCGGTGCGATATCCTTCGCACCTCGACGCGCCAAACTACGTGTCGCCGCGCCTTCGGCCGGGCCCATCGTACGCCGTGCAGAGGAGATTGCAACAAGATGCAAAAAGACAATTGCAATTCCATTCCAGGCCCACGGAGAAGACGCTGTCACGGTTGTATCGGCGGAATTATACCGACTGTGCCTGATATCACGATGACGCATACATTACAATCCTGTCATCTTGATGGCCCCCAGACTGACTCCGAACGCAGCATCCAAAGAATTCACAGGAATCCGACTCGCCCGGCGACAGGGTCACTGCCAAGAAAAACGGGCGAAGAGGAAGTACGCATCGCTCGGCCCGGCCTGATAACGGTAACCATGCTAACGGTCTTGTACACGAGCTTCGACCGGTTTCGACGCAGGCTTATTCCACAGGCGGATTGATGACATCCGGCGAGGAGAAGGCAATGGCTTCCCCGTCCTGTTCGGCTTCGACGTTCGTCACAACCACCCAATCGTGGTCGTCGTGGCCGGCCGGGCCTCGGTCGACACTGAAAAGCTCTCGGGTGTTGGGATGGAAGAACGCATTGAACATCTGCAAATGACCCCGTTGAAACACGACATAGATTGGGTGCGGCGCATCGAGCAACTCACAAATCCTCTCGGCCACAATGAGCTGCAAGTCTTCGGCGCCGATCCCGTCGTCCCGCTCTGCGATAAGACGGTAGAAATCAGTTACATGACGCACGGATCGCCCACCGTAAAAAACGGCGCGGCCGTCCGGACGGTTGCCAGCCCAATAGAGCGGCGCTTCCACCGGGATGCTGGCATGATCCGCTTGACAAACAAGTGCTGTCGCATCGTTCCCATTTCCCAGGGATGGGCCAAGAACACACCAAACGATCGTGAACACCACGGGTGCGTTACAGCCAATCACGCAAAAGCTCCACTTGCGACGGGCAAAAAGGAACAGGACACAGGCCAAAACGACGCCAAAAACGGCGAGCACACCACAGGCCACAACACCCCATGCCACATCGCCCTGGAAAGCCCAGGGGTACTTGTCTTCTACAACGAAGCCTCCCACAACAAATATGGCCAAGGTAACAACAACGATGATCTTGACTGCGGAGCTGACGCGCTGAGCAGAAGGAGCCGGTTTTCCAAAAAAGAGTCGTTCCAAGACAGGAGCCAAAAGCAACGCACAACCTGGCAGCACAGGCAGGATGTAGTACGGTTTCTTGAAGCTCATGATCGACAAGAAGACGAAGCCAATAACCACCCAGAACCACGCATAGGTCGCCGGTTTTAATTTGTGTCGATGGCTACGACGGAATGGGTTGATCAAGGCCTCGGGCATCGACAGGCACCACGGAATCAGCATCCCGAAGAGAATCGGCACGTAGTAGAAATAGCGTCCGACATGACTGCCCGGATAGTCCCCCCGCACACGATCAAGGTACTCGTATGACCACAGCGACCATGCGTAAGGTTCGCACCGCGCGACCCAAATCATCCACGGCAGGAATAGTAGCAAAAAGAGGGGAATGCCCCACCAGAGACCGAGCCTGCTCAGCGCGCGGCGCAACCGGGGCCACGTATCGCGCATACCGCGACGCAGGACACGTGATATCACCGCCGGTCCGCCCGCCGCCCACAATCGTGTCGGACGATCACACCACCACCAGACCGCAATCGGCAGGACCACCACCACCAGAGGCATCGGCCCCTTCGCGAGCATCGCCAAGCCCAGGGAAACGTAGAAGCAAATTTGGTGGGCGAGCTTCCTCCGCTTTGTCGTTGCTTGGCGCGACCACCAGAACTCGGCAAAGGCCCACGTGCAGAAGAGGGTGAGGAGTGATTCGGCCGTCGCATTGAACGCATAAAGCATCGAGCCGACAGTTGTCGCGTAGACGAATGCCGCGATGCAAGCCGTACGGCGCTCAAACATCGTGCGGCCAAGGGAAAAGACTATCCAGATAGTCAACACCGTGCTCAAGACTGATGGGAGGCGCGCGACAAAATCCGTGACCGGCAACCCAGTGGCAGCGTCATGCGGAAAAACACTCGCCACAAGGGCGATCAGCCAGGGGGTTAAAGGGGGTTTCACCAGGAAGGGTACGTCCAGGTAATGGGGAACCAGCCACTCTCCCGTTTCGATCGTCTGTCGGGCGATCTGGGCGACGATCACCTCATGGTCGCCGAGGCTCGGCCCCGTCATGAGCGCCACCAGACCGAAGAGAACGCCCACGCTCAGCAGGAAGGCCGTCAAACCTCTTGAGAACACAGCACCCTGGCCGAAGGCAGTCACTGATCGTCCCTGTGTTGTCAGGTCTTTCATCCGTCGTTGCTCCGCCGTTTGCCGGTTCGCGCCCGCCACGTTTTCCACTTTCCTACCAACGAACGACAAAACCGCCCGTCATCCATTTGCTCGACTCGACGGCATGAACGACTGCAGTCTGACCTGCTTGTAGCTCACCGGAACGTGCCATTTCATCAAAATGAAGCAAGGTGGCGGCTCCACCGACGTATCCGTGTTGTCCGCTTCTGAACTTGATCCGGTCAGAGGTAATGCGCAGCTTGTCCAAGAAAGCGGGAATGTGATCCTCATACAGCTGGCGGGTCGGGATGGAGACGACGTAGTGGTCTACCTTGCTCGAGTCGAGGTTGAGCTGTTTGATCATCCGCAGGATACCCTCCAGCAATAATGGTGCAGCCAAGTTGTTGACCGCGGTGAAGTCCTGCCAAAGATGATGGCAACCGTCCTCGTAGAGTTGCGGAAACTGGTGGTCGGCGCGCATCAGGTCGGACGCGCCACCGGAAATCATGCCGGCTTGTCTCCCCGCTCCAACGGACTCGACGTATGTTCCAAGGATCGAATGCCCTGGCGTGCCGTTCTGACCTGACCGGAGCAGGACGGCGCCGGCGCCATCCGCGAGAATCCATCGCAACGCAGCATGGACCTTATCCACCTTCACCTGATTGAAGTAGCAGCTTCGTAAGTAGATCGACGAGAGTTGGCTATAGCACACAAGGGCCGTACGATACCGGCCACAACGCAAAGCGTCGTAGGCGATTTGCACGCACTTGCCGACGCCGGAGCAGTTGGAATGGATTTCCATCTCGGCACAGTGCGATATGCCGAGACGTTCCTGAAGCAGGGCGCTGGTCGGCGGACAATGTTGGTCGCAGAATGGACAAGACAGAAGCAGCAAATCAATCTCTTGCGGCCTTACGTTCGCCATGTCCAGAGCGCTTCGCCCGGCGATCTCGGCCATGCTGCTGAAGTCGTTGGTCATATCGCCGGTCTCGGAATCAATGGCGAAATGACGTGCCTGGATTCCACCGCGATCAAGCATCCGCTTGCCGAGGTTTTGGACGAAGCTCTGCGTTTTTTGTGGAGCTTGGCCAAGGGGACCGAGAATCGCTTCGACCTCTTCATTGGGGATAGGCGGTCCGGGAAGGTAGCTGCCTGTGCCGACGATTCTGACTGGCAGGAATGTCATGGATTGCCTTCTGGTGGACGCGCATAACCAACGGTCGCTGGAGATTTCAATCAACCCAGCACGCGCCGGATCGTCGCGCAACTACGAATGCGCGCCCCCAAGGGCTGGCCATGGCTTCTGTCACCTGTGGGGCATGCGCTCAATGTTGTGGACTTCGCCTCTTTCCCCTTAGATCGCGGGTCGGTGGCCCACTCGAACCAACCGCCCTGTCCGCAACCATAGACCCGCTGCCGAAACCGGGAAAATCATACTCACCGCCTATCGCACCGCCATTACAGCCATATGACAAAGCTGTCATGTTTCCATCGCTGCGAGCTTGGCTCTCGCACTTTTGCGTGGATTACGCGTACTGATGCCAGAACCGGATTACGCGTATCCTCGATCCGTTGGTTGAACCGTGGTAATCGCTGTATTACACTGCCGGTTTCGGCGTATCTTGGAAGCCCTGCGGCACCGCCTCTAAAGGCTGTGGAAACAGAGGCGATGACGACTGAGGCCCAACAGTCTGGGACGCGCTTCCATGGTGTCGGCAACTTGATCGGTGTACGCGGCCACTCGCGAGAGTCTCCCAATGCGTGTCTTAGTAATCGAGGATGAACCCGGCGTGGCCTCTTTTCTCAAAAAGGGGCTTCGCGAGGCATCCTATGCCGTGGACCTGACCGACAACGGAGTCGATGGAAGCCACTTGGCACGCACGGAAAGTTACGACCTCATCCTGCTCGATCTGATGCTCCCCGGGAAAGACGGCTTCGCGATCCTGCGCGACCTGCGAACACACGGCCTTTCCACGCCGGTGATCTGTCTGACCGCGCGCGATTCCGTGGATGATCGGGTAAAAGGTCTCGACCTTGGCGCGGATGACTATTTGGCCAAGCCGTTCAGCTTCTCCGAGTTGCTCGCTAGGATGCGTGCGCTGCTGCGAAGGGGCCAGGCAGTGAGTGCCAACCCCCTTGTGGTGAATGATTTGAAAGTCGACGTGCTCAGGCGAAGCGTTCACCGCGGCCCCAAACGAATCGAACTTTCTCCCACGGAGTACGCCCTGTTGGACTACTTGGCGCGCAATGCAGGCCAGGTCCTGTCGCGAACCATGATCCTGGAACACGTCTGGGACATGAACCAGGACCCCATGACAAACGTTGTCGACGTCCATATCAACCGCCTTCGAAAGAAGGTCGATCGCGGGTTTGACCCGCCGCTCATTCACACCATTCGTGGAGTCGGCTATGTCTTGCGGCCCAACGAGGCGTAGCAAATCCTTCCGGACCATCGGCGCGCGGCTCACCCTTTGGGGCGCCGGTGTCACGCTCGCGGTGTGCGCCCTGCTATGTGCGGTCCTATACGCGGGCTTCTTTTACGCGCTCCGCGGCGAAATCGATGTCTTCCTTGAAGGAGAAATCCGAGAATTCATGGTCACCGTGAACAGCCATCCCGGCAACGATTCGGGCCTGCAGCAAGCTATCCGTCGCGAACTCGGCAGCCGGATGCGGCGGGACCTGGCCTTTCGGCTCTTCGATGAAGACGGTGAGGTGATTGTCACCAGCGAGCCGGACGACCCCCTGGCGGATATGTGGGTCCCCCCACCCAACTGGAACGACGAAAAGCCGCGGCCTCACTTTGCCACCGTCAATCCCACCAACCGGTCCTTTCCGTATCGTGCCTGCAGCCTGCGCGTGAAGACAGCCGATGGCCAGCCCTGTACAGCGCAGGCAAGCTACCTCCTCGACCGCATGACGACTTCCCTCGTCCTGTTCCGGCGTGTGTGCGCCGTCGGCTTGGCCCTTGCGACGATCCTGGCCGTTGTGGCAGGTCGACTCCTCTCCAGACGAAGTCTACGGCCGGTGCAGACGTTGACCGAAACCGCCGGACGGATCGGCGCCGAGACATTGGGCGAGCGCGTTCCGCTCGCCGGCACGGACGACGAGTTAGATCGGCTGGCGGAGACCATGAACCGCATGTTGGATCGAATCGAGCGCCACGTCGATCAAATACAGCAGTTCACGGCGGATGCATCACACGAACTACGCTCTCCCCTTGCCGCGCTCCGTGGAAACGCCGAAGTCGCGCTGACTCGCAACCGCTCGGCGGAAGAACTGAGACGCGTGCTCGAGAACAGCATCGAACACTATGATCGCCTCTTACGTATTGCCGAGGACCTCCTGTTGTTGGCGAAGGCGGATGCGGGTCATCAGATCCTCCGAAAAGAAGGCATGCGACTCGGCCGTGCTGTCCGGAGTGTGGCCGATCTCTACGAGCCCTTGGCCTGCGATCGCGGCATCGAGCTGGTATTGGGCGATTGTCAGGAGATCCAGATCGAGGGTGACGGCGCCAGGTTGCGGCAGCTTGTCGGGAATCTGCTCGACAACGCTATCAAGAACACGAACGCGAAGGGGCGAATCACCGTTTCGCTCACGCCCATGAATGGGAATGCCAGACTCGAAATCCGCGACACCGGCAGAGGAATTCCCGCCGATCATCTGTCGCGCGTATTTGACCGGTTCTACCGCGTCGATCGCGCCAGGTCGGCACAACACGGCGGCGCCGGCCTCGGGCTTTCGATCTGCCGCATGATCGCGGAGTGTCACGGTGGGAGCATCGACATCTCCAGCGCACCGGGCAAGGGAACATCCGTAGTCGTGACCCTCCCGTTGGACCGCGGCGCCGATCAATCACCGCGCGTGCCGGGCAGCGCCGGATCACGGTGAAATCGGATCACGCTTGGAGAATGGAATCACAATGAAAACGACCATGCTGCACATCTTCCGCAATTCACCCATGGGGCGAGAGAATCTCATGCAGTCCGCCCACTTCTGCAATCACCTGCCAGGGATGTCGCTGGCCGTGTACGTTCCACAAACGGTGCAATTTACAATGGACCCTGGCGGAGAACTTGTCGTTGTTGAACTCGACGAATCCTATGTGCAATATCCGTCGACGGCGCAGGAACATATCGAAGAGGTACTCGCGGAGTTCGACTGCCCGTTCGAGTTCCACACACCCTCGAAGCATGACAAAAGTATTGTGCCACATTTGCCGGGCCACTGGGCCATGATGGCCTGCCCACGGGTCATCACCGAACAATCAAACCGGATCGGGCTCGGGCACCTCGGCCCCAAGGTCCGCAGTCTGGCCAAACTCTCGCATTTCCCGATCTTCATCCCAAGCATGTCGTTCAAGGCTTGGACGAACGTGACAGCCTTTTTCGGAGGCTCCAAACTTGGGGCGGTCGTGGTCAAGTCGGCCATGGCCATCGCGCGCCTGGCCAGAGTGCCTCTGACGGTTCATACGCAACTGAATGGGACCACCCGAGAAGACTGTGAGAAGAGCCTGTCCGATGTTGGCGTTCTCAATGCAATGTCAAGTGGCGATATACAATGGCGCGTCTATGATGAGGGAGCAATGGACGAAAACCTCTACGCCGTTCCGCATGACAGCCTCGTCCTCGCGGGCGCGGCCGGGCACAAGCTTATCCGCGAGCTTGTCTTTGGCAGCAAGCTCGAAGTGATTCAAGCCACGTTGCCGAATCCACTTGTCATCATCGGCCCGGAATGCCAGGCCCCATGGGAGCATCTGCCGAAGGACGGCGCATGACGTGCGATGAGGTCGGTCGTCTCCGACACGTGCTCTTCGACCTACTGTTCCCACCGGAAACACGTCGGATGAATCAACGAATTAGCAACGTTGCCGTCCTGAGAATGAGTCAACCATGAAGTCGAACCCGGCACCGAACAACCGACGCAGGCCAGCGCGGCCGAAGCTGCACCGTACGATTCGGTGGCTGATCGCTTTGCGGGGCTCGCCGGAGGCAATTGCCGGCGGCGTGGCAATCGGCGTGTTCGTTGCCTTCACGCCGACGATCGGGTTTCAGATGGTGATCGCCGCGTTCCTGGCCACGTTGCTGAGGGCCAACCGCCCGGTGGCGATTGCGATGGTCTGGCTCACCAATCCGTTCACGATCCCGCCCATATTCATCTCCACCTATTGGGTTGGGACGATCTTTCGATCCGGGCCGCCGGTCGCCGAGGTCTATGCCCTACTATCCGACACAATGCAGGTGCTCTCCAAGCAAGACTATTGGGCCCTGCACAACCAGTTCACGACGTTCTTGGCGATCGGCTGGCAGACCTTCATCCCCTTGCTGATCGGCGGCGTTCTCACCGGCACGATTCTCGGGAGCATCTCTTACATGGCGACACTTGGCACAATCAGGAGATATCGGCGACTCAGGGGAACACGCAAGCGTCAACGTGCACAGAGACATTCCACATCGGCTCGAAGAACGGAGCCGACGTCGCCTGGAATCGGTTCAGACCGAAGCACGACTTGAAGGGAATGCTCCAAAAGCGGAGCGACATAATGGCCATCAACAACTCACTCCAAATGAGGTGCCCAGCGAACGTCGACCAATCGCTTATTGCCAGAGCCTGCCGCGTGATCTGAGCCAGGATCGCTCGGCGTTCCACGAGACGGCGGCGCCACAAGGGGTTGGCACTGTTTTGGCATATCCTGAGACAATCCCAAAATACTGTGAATACCCGAACGGGTTATGGCAACCCCAACAGGGTACTCACGAAAAGTTGGATGTCGTCGCCATTGTTGAATCCGTCACCATCCATGTCGGCGATGAATCGTTCGAGATCCGTCTTACTGACGGGATCCTGCAACACGCCCACGAACGCGGCAATGTCAGCGGAGTCAACGGTGTTGGACATATCCATATCCCCTCTCACGACCAAGGTGGCCGAGAGGTTGAATACGAGGTCTTCCAAGTCGGTTGCCCCGGGAAGGCTCGTGTCATCGCGTGTCGAGAGGGTCAGTGTTCCACTGAAGATGCCGGCTGCGGGGCCTGCGTCGTCAAACTGAACGGTGAAACTCGCCGGCGTATCGCCAACGGCCGGATCAGGCGGCAGAAAATTCAGGACGCTGAACTCGGAGTCGCCGGTGATCTGGGCGTCGTACACCTCCAACAGTGACTGGAACACGTGATAGCCGTCGTTGTACACCGTCGCCATCTGATCTGAGAAGTCCCCGGCCACATGCATGCCAAAGTCCAAATCAGCCGTCAACACCTGGACCGTCGAACTCGTCGATGGAACGGCATGGTCCAAC
>CAZTAR010000069.1:0-14658 GCA_964611695.1 uncultured Planctomycetaceae bacterium
TGCCGTTGCCTCACCGGCGAGACGCCGGTGCCACATATCAACGTGAAACGCTATATCCTCCGTGTTGTCAATCCCCGTGGTGCGCGGCAGCCGAAGTGTCGGCCCCCTGTGGCCGACGAAGACCGCCGGTTTGTTTGCATCCAACATCGCCGAACGCTGACCGCTTGCTGACGCGCGCGGCTCTGATGATCGCAGATGACAGGGGTGTCGGCTGCTGAGGCAAACTCGTGATTCCCGTCGGCCACGGGGGGCCGACGCTACCACGGAGCCTGAACTCTCAACATGACGTGCACTAAACCGGGATCAATTGGGGGACGTCGAAGCGAAGGGCGAATCCGACGCGATCCATCTTCCCCTCATCGACCTCGATGCCGGAACGAACGACAGTTCCGTATCCCAGCGGCGTTGCCAGATGGGGTGAGGATTCGCCACTCGATCCACCGTTTGCGATCCGGAGTTCGTAGCGCTGCCCGATCGCCAAGCCGAAGCCGATTGCGGCGCTGGCACTCAGGCCTGCGTCGGAAATGTCGGCGGTCTTGCACCGCAACACTGATCGAGATTCCACGTCGATCATCCAGAGATTGCACCGAATCTGACGGCGGGAGTAATCTCGTTGCTCGTCGCAATCATTCGGATGCAGGCCGGATCGATAGTGGCTGAATGTCGGCGGCTTTACGACGTGCGGCGAGCCGATGGGGATGGGCGTTGGTAATTTAGAGGGCGAAGACATGTGGGCCTCCCTGCTGTTCGCCGTTTTTCTCAGGCCAGCCAAGGGCAGCGACCGACCGACAAGAATAGGCATCGCTTGCGGTCCGCAGTCTCGCGAAGGCCGACCCACCGAGCAAGCCTCGGGGCGGCTTTCGACTTCTCCCCGTCATTCACCGAGCGCATCCCACTTTCGTGGATTGCCCTTGATCAGGCTGGCGCGATATCGCCACTTTGCCGGATCAGCTTCCCTCCTGCGCCGGGACTGCACATTGATCGTCTACGTGCTCCTGGCCGCGCGTTTGTGAAGGGAGTTCAGAAAAGATGACAGACTGAAAAAGCCAGTCAATTCTGATCACCCGGCGCGGCGAGGTGCGATCCGTCTCCTCACACAGGCCGACCGAGTTGTGTAGTCAAGTGTAATCATACTATATTGGGACCGTGCGTCAAAGCGATTTTCCCCAAGAGGCGGTTTTGAGGAACCGTCGTGTCGGCCGCTACCTGGTGCGGCAATCGCTCAAGAATAGGCCCCTGGATGAGTTGGCAGCCGGATAGTTATCGTTAAACCTGGGTTTGGGCCGCAAGCACCGCGTTTTCTTCGCCCAAAGCGAAACACACTTTTCCGCCCACAATGGTGTGCGTCGCGCGTCCTTTCAATTCCCAGCCATCATACGGGCAGTTTCGACTTCGAGATCGGAACTTTGAAACATCCACCGTCCATTCCAGTTCCGGATCAATGACCGTCACATCCGCCGTCGAACCGACCGCCAACATACCTCGGTCCAGCCCCAGCACCCGTGCCGGGGCGGTTGTCATCTTCGAGATTAGTTCCGGCCAGCCGAGACGGCCGGTGGAGATCAGAGCTTTGGCGAACAGAGCAAGGGAGACCTCAAGCCCGATGATGCCGAACGGGGCGTTCTCGAAGTCCAGTTCCTTGTCCTCTCGACCGTGCGGGGCGTGGTCGGTTACGAGACAGTCGATCGTGCCGTCCGCCACGCCTTCAATGCAGGCCTCGACATCTGCCGGCGTCCGAAGCGGTGGTTTCATCTTGTAGTTCGGGTCGAAGCTCGAGACGCAATCATCGGTCAGCAGAAGGTGGTGCGGGCAGACTTCCGCCGTCACGTCGATCCCGCGTTTCTTCGCATCGCGCAGCATCGCCACCGCCCCCGCCGTGGAGACGTGCGCGA
This sequence comes from uncultured Planctomycetaceae bacterium, assembly GCA_964611695.1. Classification (GTDB taxonomy): domain Bacteria; phylum Planctomycetota; class Phycisphaerae; order UBA1845; family UTPLA1; genus CAZTAR01. The sequence continues at coordinate 1,893 of CAZTAR010000069.1, forward strand.
CGTGGTACCGGCAGCGGGTGTTCTCGACGAGCAGCAGGTCGCGTTGGAGCATCATCTCCTCCGCCATCGCCGGAATGCCGCCGAGCCCCAGCCGAACCGCTGTTGGGCCTGCGTTCACACAGCCGCTGCCTGCCATGTCCGGATCCTCGCAATGTTGGATCAACGGTTTGCCGAACATCGTGGCGTACTGCATCGCACGGTACATCATCGTCGAATTGCCGACGCCGACCCCGTCGTCGCTGAAGGCCAGGGCCCCGGCTCGAACCATCTGTCCGATCTCCGCCAGTTCCTTTCCCCCGCGTCCTTTGGTAATCGCGCCGACAGGAAACACGTTGCAGAGGCCGGCTCGGGCGGCCTGGCGATAGACGAACTCGATCATCGCTTCGCTATCGATCGACGGCTCCGTGTTCGGCATGCACGCAATCGAAGTGAACCCCCCCGCCACGGCCGCCGCGCTGCCGGACGCAATCGTCTCGGCATCCTCGCGCCCCGGCTCCCGCAGATGCACGTGCATGTCGATCAAACCGGGACAGACGATCTTACCGGCCGCATCAATCACCTCGTCGGCAGACCCACTCGCCTTGCCGATCGCGGCGATCTTGCCGTCCGCGATAGTTACATCCGTAACCTCGTCCAGCGATTGCGATGGGTCGATGACACGACCGTTGCGAATCGACAAGTTTGTCATTACGCGTCCGCCTTTCCGACAATCTCGCTTGCCCAATCGACGACGGCCTGGGCCAAACGAACGGCCTCGTCATACTCCTCTTTCGTCATGGGTTTCGACGGACCCGGATAACGAGTCCTAACGGCGTACTGCGTCAGCTTAGCCGCCTCATTGGTTTCGTCTGGAGGCACGATGCCCTCGTCTTCCAAACCCTTGATCAAGGACCCGATGTTGTGCGTCCATTCGAAATCTAGGCCGTGATGATGGCAGACTGCCTTGATCGCGATTTCGGCCGCCTGTTGGGCATGGAATGCAAGTAAAGGCAGGGAGACTCCGGCAATCTCTGAATGGCGCGCGAGATCCAGATTCTCTTTGGCGCGAGTTAGCCATTCCTTTGCCGGGTTCTGGGTTGGCTCATCCTGCGGCAGGGTAAACCTCCTCTCCTTCTCTTAGAGCCGTATGAATAATCATGTTTGGATTAGCCCCGTTCTTCCGAACATCCTCCTCGGTGACGGCAATGAAATCCGTCGGCACCGGAAAGCCCCGCATGCTTCGGTACAGGTTGCTTTCGGCCCGACCCACGTCTGTCCCGTCGGGGAGGACCACGAGAACGTCAAAATCGCTGTGTTCCCTCTTCTCATCCCGCGCCATCGAGCCGAACAGGACAATCTGCACAGGATGGACCGCCTGCACTATTCTGTCGACGAGGTCGCGGATGTCCGGATCATCAGATAACCGTTCTTGATCATTGCCTCTGCGAATCGTCTTGAGCTCCTCGATCAATGCGCTGCCTTCGGCGGGCATGTCGATGTCATACCTATCGAGGAATCTGCTGGAACAATACAGCATCGTCACGCTACCGCGATTCAGCCACTCCGCCGAACACTCCATGCAACGAGTGGCGTGAGAACCGAATCCGTCCTCGCTTTCCAGCAGCTTGTAGGCCCAGTGGATCATGCCCGGGGAGATATGTGTCGCCATGGACATCACGCGGTACCAATGATAGAGAAACTCGTAATCCAGTGCATTCTCAAGGTCTTTAGCGAGCTGCTTGATGCTCCGGCCGGTCCACGTAACGCTCCACCGCCCCCGCTGCAATTGCCGCTTTTGCTCAGGGGTGAATCGAGTCTCGGCCTGCTCAGCTATCTCAAGACGCTGCTTGTAGTTGGGGCGTTCTGACCGCGTAAGTTGGTCCTCGTAGGCTTGACTGCCGCCTGGGCTCTTGTTGATCGCCTCGATTGTCTCCCACTCGTGGAAGGCCCAAAACATCCAGCCGAGAGCCCGCCTTTCGTCGGCGTCTTCTGGTTGCAGCAAGTAGTGCAAGTACAACATTGCTTCATAAATCGGCCGAACCGACACAATGATCGGCGAAGGCTGATGGGGGTGGTTTTCGGCATACAATTGAGCGGCTTCAAGTTGGCCGTGCATGACACGCAAAAGCGCTTGGCCGGCGTGCCAGCAGTGATCTTTGGGCAGCGATGGAAGCCCCAGCACGTGGCGCTGGCAGAATTCCAGGACGCGCTCGGCGCGCGCAAGCGCGTCGTCTAACACCTGGTGGATTTCCACCTGGGGCCCGCCGGAATCCTGGTTGTGTAGCATCTTGATCATCGCCTGACTTCTTTTCGGGGCCCGCAGGCTCGCACCGTTCACATGGTGGACCACGTGAACGTCAATCCGCGAAGAACTCGCCCACAGCTACATTATACCGCTTCCCCCGCCTGCTTGCAGAGGAACATAACCGCCATTCGCACTGCCAGGCCGTTTGTCACCTGCCGGAGAATTACGCTCTGCTGGCCGTCGGCGACGTCCGCGGACATCTCGACGCCGCGGTTGATCGGGCCGGGGTGCATCACCAGCACGTCCGGCTTGGCCCGGTTCATACGATCGTTGGTCAATCCGAATAACCGAGAATACTCTTGCAAGCTGGAGAACACGTTTGATGCGATGCGTTCTTGCTGTACGCGGAGCATGTTGATCACGTCGAACTGATCGATCACCGTGTCGAAATCGTGGCAGACCCTCGCGCCCATCGTCTCGAACGCCCTTGGGACGAGCGTTGAGGGGCCGACGAAGGTGACCTCGGCGCCGAGCTTCAAGAGGCCGTGGAGGTTTGACCGGGCGACACGCGAGTGAGCGACGTCACCGACGATGGCCACTTTCAGGCCCTCGATTTTGCCTTTGGCCTGGCGGATTGTGAAGATGTCCAGCAGGCCTTGTGTCGGATGTTCGTGGCGGCCATCGCCGGCGTTGATGACGGAGCATCTGACGTTTTTCGCGACCAGGTGTGGCGCTCCGGCGGCGGAATGGCGGCAGATGATGAGATCCACGCCCATCGCCTCGATGTTTCTGGCCGTATCGCGAAGGCTCTCACCTTTGCTGAGTGAACTTGTCCGTGCAGTGAAGTTGATCACGTCGGCGCTGAGGCGTTGGGCGGCCAGCGTGAAACTTGTCTTGGTTCGCGTCGAATCCTCGAAGAAGAGGTTTACGACGACGCGGCCGCGCAGTGCCGGAACCTTCTTGACGCTACGAGTGGAGACATCTTCGAATGCCTCGGCGGTATCCAGGATGTACGTAATCTCCTCGGCCGTCAGGCTCTCGAGATCCAGCAGGTTTCGATGGGGCCAGACGGCCGATTCGCGTGCCATTGAGGCCGCCTGCGTCGCGGTGGTTGCGGCTGGAGGACGACTGCGGTTCATGCTTCGACCTCCACACGATCGACACCGCCGCTCTCTCGCAATGAGACGGTGATTCGCTCCTCGTCTTCCTTCGCCTTCAGGCCTACGAAGTCCGGCTGGATCGGGAGCTCTCTTCCTTCGCGATCGACCAGCACGGCTAGCCGGATCGCCTTTGGCCGTCCCAGATCTATGATTGCGGCCAAGGCGGACCGCACGCTTCGGCCGGTGTAGATCACGTCGTCCACCAGCACGATGTAACGGCCGGCGACGTCGAAGTCGATCTCCGTTGTCCGCACGACGGCGGAGGGGCCGATTTCCGCCAGATCATCGCGATAGAGGGTAATATCGAGCGAGCCGGAGGCCACGTCCGTCACGCCAAGATCGCCGAGCAAGTGAATCAGGCGGCGGGCAAGATCGTCGCCGCGACGGCGAATTCCGATGACGCCCACGGGGCAGCCGTCGGGAATCGAGCCTGCAACCTCATTCGCGAGTCGCGACAAGGCATTCTGGATTCCTTTTTCGTCGAGAAGTACTTTCATATTGGGAGGACAAGATAACCGTCAGTCGCGTTCGGGGCAAGCATCGGCTTGGCAGACTCGAACAGAGAATGCTCACTCTGGTCGGTTTTGTGTCCGTGATGCGGGAGGCTAAACTGGTATCAGCTCCTGTGCGGATCGCGGCTCAACAGACGGAGCCAAGAGCCCGCGGACGTAACCGGGGGCTCTTGGTGAGGAGACGAGGGGAACAATCAACCGGCGTTCACCATTCGCCGTACCCGAGGCCGCCACCGATGTAGCCGCCGCCCATGAAGCCGCCCTGCTGCTGGATCGTGGAGGTCGTGCTCGAAGCGGCGGCAGACGCGCCGTCTTCACCGGCGAAGGCCGTGGCCGTGTTCTGCGTGACGATTTCGGTCGTGCTTCCGCCGCCGATGAGGGCGCCCACACCCTGGCAACCGTCGAGCGACATCGGCGCCGCTACCATCAGAGTGCCACAAGTGCAAAGTGCCGCGATTCGCTTTTGGATGTTCTTGAGCATGGCTGGGTTCCTTTCTTCTTTTATTCGTTTGATTGTTTGAAATTTGTTTCCTGTCATGTTCAAGAGCGTGGACGTTTCAGGTGCGCTCCGCGGATTTGGAGTTTTTTGTTTTTATGAAGGTGGGGATGACTGGCGCGTGGAAGACCTACGCGGGGATGACCGGGGCGGGGACGCCACGTCTCGCGGGCGTTATTCCTCTCGCGGGGATTATTCAGAACTTGTCGGAGGAACGGAGCTTGCTGAGGATGGGGTGTCGGCTTTTTTGACCCACTTCGGCCAGAGCGGATCATTCTTTGCGCGTTCAAGGAAGACGCGTGTGAATCGGTGTTCGATGTAGAAGACGACGCCCGTGTTGTTGCAGGCGTTGAGCATCTTTAGGCCTGCTTCTCGATGCCCCCGGCCCAGTTCTCTCATCGCGATTCGGAAAGCGTGTTCGCATGTGCGGCCGGGATTGCCTTCCGCTGCGGCCATGAGCGCGTCGGCGTCGATTCTTCCCGCGAGGTATTCCAATTCGGCTCCGCCGGTTGTCTGCGTCATGTACTCGAAGCTCATTTCCTCTGGATCGCGCGTCTCGAAGTTGTGGATGGCTGCACGGGCATCGTCTTGATAGCCGAGAAACTCCATGATCGCGGCGATGATGAACGTCGCCGTCCCGTGAGACTTCTGATGTTCGGCCGCCTCTTGGCAGACGGACCGTGCTTCCTCGAATCGGCCGAGTTCCGCAAGCAGGATCGCGCGATGCAAGGCCAGCGAGTAGAATTCCGGTGCCGCCCTGGCATCAGGCACGATCTTGCCGAGGGCAGCCTCCACGCGCCCTTCCGCGTGCAGTGCGATGGCATTGGCATGCAGGTAGAACAAGTTGGGCTTGCCCCACAAGCGCCGGTGTATCTTCATCGCGTCGTTGTACGCCTTGGCCGAGCCGTGGAAATCGCCGATGTACCGGAGGTAGGCTCCGGAGACGGAGAGCGCTCGTGGGTCGTCCGGCCGGCGCAGGCGCAGCGCCTCACCCAGGTCGGCACGGCATTCCTGTAGCCACTCGAGCCCCTGCTCCTGCAAGTCCGGCTGTGTCGCGGCATAGGCGGCGCCGATCAGCCGGCTCCATGCCCGCCAGGCGTAGGGATACGAAATCCCCGGGCGCATCACTGCCACCGCGTCGAAATCCCCGAGCATCGGCTCGAGTTCTTTCCGCGAGCCCTCGGTAATGAGTCCAAAGCCCCGGTAGGTTGCCCGCTCCACGATGGCTGCAACGAAGTCCGGTTGTACTTCAAGAGCCCGGTTGTAACATGCGATGGCTTCACTTTCTTGGATTCGACTCTGCGCGTACCCGCGGAGAAACCACCCCAAGGCACTCGCCGGTCGCCGCGAACCCTCTTTTTCGAACAGGTGCTTGCTGCTATTGAAATCGCCCATGTCGACGCGTGCGCGTGCTGTTGCGTACAGGGCGTTGAGGTCGTTCGGCGCCAACTCGCGCGCCTTTTCCAAGTCCGGCAGGGCCCGCCGCGGCTGTTCGTTGAGCATCGGGATCAGCCCGCGATAGAGATACAGCTCGGCGGAGTTCACGCCGCGTGATTCGGCATCCTGGAGCAGTTCCTCGCCGCGCGAGAAGTCCTGGTCCAAGACGATCGCGGAGTAGGCCTCCTGCAAGCGCCTGAGTCCCTCGTCGCGACGCAGCTTGGCGGCCAGCAGCGAGGCCCCGATTGCCAGGGTGATCGCCGCCACAACCGCCGTGGAGAAGCCGCGATGTCGGCGGATCCACCGCCATGCCCGAACGGACAGTGGCGTGCGCCGCGCCAGAATCGGCTCGCCGGCGAGGAACCGCCGGAGATCCTCGGCCATGTCCGCGGCGGACTGGTAGCGGAGGGACCGGTCCTTCTGCATGCATTTTTGGATAATCGTCTCGAGATCGCGCGGCACCGACGACAGCAACTGGTGCAGAGGCTTGGGCTCTGTCTCCGTCACATTCCGAAGCGCCGTCGCACGGGAATCCGCCTCAAACGCCGGGCTGAAACTTGCCAACTCATAAAGCGTCGCGCCCAACGAATATACATCCGTCAGCCCGTCCGGGTGTGATTCGCCTCGGGCCTGCTCGGGCGACATGTAGCGGACCGTTCCCAGCAGGTCTCCTGATTGTGTGATTGTCGGATCGTCAGAGGCTCGCGCCAGCCCGAAATCGAAGATCCACACATTATCTTTGTCGTCATACAGCATATTGGCGGGTTTGATGTCCCGGTGGATGATCCCCTGGTCGTGCGCGTGTGCCAACGCGTCAGCCGCCTGCCGCCCCCACTTTGCGATCCGTTTGAAGTGATTGCGATCCACGCTTCGCGGATTCTCGCGTGCGGTCTTGAGGTAGTAGGACAGGGACCGCCCTTCGATGAGCTGCATCGCGTAGTAGTTGATGCCGCACTCTTCTCCCACCGCATAGACCGGCACGATACTCGTGTGATGCAGCCGACCACCGGTGTGTGCCTCTCGACGGAAACGCTCGAGGGCGTTTTCGGAAATGGTCACGCTGGCGGGAAGCACCTTTAATGCCACGCGGCGTCCGAGGGAGGTCTGGACTGCCTCGTAGACGACCCCCATGCCGCCCCGGCCGATCTCGCGAACAATTCTGAACTCGCCCAGCCGCTGGCCTGATTCGAGATTCGCCGCGTTCAGTGACTTGCCAGCTGCCTGCACCAGATCAAGCGTCTTGAAGACGCCCCGTAACTCGTCGGCCATCTCCGGGTGCGCCTCGACGTACGCTGACTGATCCGGCGACTTGCCGTCCGCAAGCTCCTCCAGGTAGCGATCCACGACCTCTGCCAGCAGATCGTCTCCCAACGGAGAGGTACGTTCTGACGAATCATCAGACGGCATTCCCCAACAACTCCCGTAGTCGAATGAGTGCCCGAACACACAACCCTCGAATCGCCCGATCAGTCCGGTTCATTCGAGCGGCCGTTTCCTCCACGCTCAGCTCTTCGAGATATCGCAGTCGCAACACCTCGCGGTGATCCTCTGACAGGCGGTTCAGCGCGCCGGCCAGCAGTTTGATTCTGTCCGACCGATCCGCCACCGTCACGGGCCCGCTCACGCCTGCCGGAATGTGGTCCAGCAGGTTCAGGAGTGAATCGTCCACGCCAACGCTTCTTCCGACGTCTCCCACGCGGACCTCTTTACCGCGCTTCTCCGTCTTGAACGCTTTTCGGTCTACATCGCAAAAGCGATTCACCGCAATCCGCCGCAGCCAGCGGAAGAAACTGTCGTGGCCCTGGTCGACGAACTTGTCGATGTTGTTCAAGGCGTCCAGGTAGACTTGCTGCATCACGTCCTGCGATTCCAGCCGTTGGCGAAGCCGCTCGCCTAATTCCGCCCTGACCGATGTCAGCAACCGTTGCGCATGCGTCGAAAGCAACGCACCCATCGCTGCCTCGTCATGTTGACGGGCCTGTTCGACTAGGCGCTGCACTTCCGCCGACTCTTCACTGTCCACGGTGACACTCCTTCATCCACGGCGTCCAACGCCGAACATAGTGTCCAGGCTCCGTGGCGGGTTATCATCCGAGCCCCGAGCCCAAGCGAGTGGGTAAGCCTGAGAGCGTCGCACCCACGAAGAACAAGACCCCGCGCTAGCGCTTGGGGATCGGATTGACGGACCCGCGTTGGTGGTCGTCGTCGGCCACAGGGGGCCGACGCTACGTGTGGCGCCAGCGCCGCGCATCCGAACACCATCCTACTCCAGTGTCCATGCCTCATCCAACCCGTTGATCGACCACCGCGAATTGTTCCCGTCCTGGGCCACCACGCCGTTCGTTTGCACGCGATAACCCAGTTCGCGCATCGAGTCCGCCGAGCCGTGGCTGTCCAGCCAGAGGATGTTTGCACGTCCCGCGTGTCGAGGGTCGGCCGCGCTCCTCGCGCCGTGGCTGTGGTCGGCGATCTCTCCGCCGTCAGGGTCAAGCCGAGGCGGATCAAGGTTGAAACCCTCGTTGCCCAACCCCTCGGGGTCTTTTGCGTTGTTCGCGTACTCTGTCCGGTGCGATTCGGGAAAGGCCGCGGCCGTCCCCATGCAATCTCCAACCGCGACAGTCGTTGCAGGACGAGCGCAGTTGGTCATCATCACCGGCCAGTTTTTGAATGAACCAGAGCTGGAGGAGTCACGCAGCCGCGAGTTGCCGAGGAATTGGTAATTGTAGCCGTAGCTGCCGTTCCGTTCGTCGGTCCAACTCAGCACCGAAGGGCAAACGTAGACCTGGCTTGAATAGTCCTGTCGATCGCCGGCTTGGCCGAATTTGTCCGTCGTCGTCTTGCTCGCTTGCGGGTCCTCAAACGGCGCGATCCCGACACTCATGCCCATCATAGCCAGAAAAGTGGGACGGTACTTCCACCCGCCGGCGATGTACGCGCGCCAGTGGTCATTGTCGAGCTTGGGAAGACGACCAGGCAACATCCGCCCTCCCGCCGCGTCGGCGTACATTACCAGGCCCTGTCCGAGGTTTCGTAAGTTCGATAGGCAAACCGTTGCCCTGCTTCGCTGTCGCGCATTTGAAAGCGCGGGCAGCAACACGCCGAGCATCATCGTGATGATCGCCACGACGACGAGCAACTCGATCAGTGTAAACGCCCGGGCAAGTCGTCCAATTGGCGACGGTGGCTTAGAGTTGTGTCCGATGCTCGAGCGCATGATGCATCCCATTGTTGTGCCGTTGCCGTGAATTTGATGTCAGCCCGTCTTTCTTCTCGGCTTGTTCGCGGGACTGTATTGTATCGGCGGAGCGGTTTTCGGCCGATATTCCCGCGATCCCGATTCCTGCGAGGACTCCGACCGATATTCCTAAACTTACTCCCGCGGTGGACCGAATCCACTAGGGACAACCGCGCCAAATGTAATCCCGCGGCATCGATCTGTGTGGAGGAATATCCCGTGACCGACCCTATTCACACGTCCAACCGTCGCAAGGAAGAACGAGCACTCGCGGACGACATCATCCGGTGGAAGCGGCCGGGCAAAATCGAGGACCAGAAGGCATGGATGGTCGACCGGGCCCAATCAGGCCTGGGTTTCCTGACGGATACGAAGATCGCTCCCCGCGCCGGGGAAATTCTCAATGTCCGCCAACTCGATCGGGATCGATGGATCACCATCGACCGTACTGTTCGCGTTGCACGCGCTACGCTTGCCTCTGATGATACTCTCACGATGATCGGTTGCTCGGTCGAGTAACATCGCGCGACTTGGCTTTACGAACAGATGCATCCCGATGATCGTTGGGTTGCGTCGGTATCCCCCGATAACACTTCATCTTTCGAATTCGCTTCTTGGAATGAAGGTCCGAGTACGCGTTTTCAATTCCCGTACACCCGTTTTGCGGGGACGCTTCGCTTTTGTTGCGTGCCTATAGTTGGGTAGAGAGCACGCAATGGGGGAGATAGCGCGATGCGCGCTGGCTCCGTCGGGGGAACCCGGGCCGTTTGTCCGGATTTCGGGAGAGGAAAGATGAAGTCCACACACGCCATCGTTGCGCTGTTGGTTTGCGCTGCGACCTTCGTGGTGTTGCCGCACGCGGCCTCCGCACAAAACTGCCCGGTCGTTCAGGATCAGGTGGTTGTCGTCAGCACGGGACGGCCGGCGACCTTCACGATACAAGGGTCGAATTTGGAAGAGAGCGAGATCACCACCTTCCAATATCCGCTTGGCGGTGTTGTCGAACAGGCAGGCGATCGACCGACGGATTTCGTTTTTATTCCATACGAAGACTTCTCCGGCATCACGACGTTTACCTATCGCGTCACGCCGCCAAGCGAATGTCGCGAGAATGCCCTGCTTGGTACCGTCACCATTGTCGGCGGAACAGCGGAGCGGCAGCCTCCGCCGGTCGATCCTGGCCTGTGCGGGCTAGGCTTGTTCCCACTATTGACGCTTACAGCATGCTTGATCGCCGCCAGCCCTATCCGAAAACGACGGCGGTTTTGAGCCCGAACTCGCGCACAACCAAACACGCTCGCACGAGTGCTACTGGCGGCTTGCCCGCCAGTGCGAGATCGCCGACAAAGGCCCTTAAGGCACTGGCGGACAAGCCGCCAGTAGCGCCCAAAGTGAACCGCTACCTCGCAACGTGTCCCTCCTTGTTCCTACCAGCACAGCATCTATACTGTGTCGCTGAGTCGAACTGAACTTCCGCGGGGAATAATAACGAGTGACGTTGTGAGCGATGTGAAACCAAAACGCATTCTGATCGGCAAAGTCGGCCTTGACGGGCATGATCGCGGGGCCAAGTTTATCGTCCGCGCCCTGCGTAACGCCGGTTACGAGGTCATCTATACTGGCATCCGAAAGACGCCCGAACAGATTGTCCGGACCGCACTCGATGAGGATGTCGACGCGATCGGCCTGAGCCTGTTGAGCGGGGCGCACCTGGAGCTCTTCGATCGCGTCGCCGACTTGCTGAAGGAGCAGGACGCCCAATCGATTGCCCTCTTCGCGGGCGGGACGATACCCGACAAGGACATTCCCCGCCTGGCGTCCATGGGTTTTCGCCATGTGTTTACGCCCGGTGCGGCCCTGTCGGAGATCCTGACCGCCATCGAGGAAACCCTCTCCTCAAAACACAACGAAACCCCCAGCGGCCAATAGCTGACGGCTGATAGCTGATAGCTTCTATTAAACATGAACGACCTCATCGAAAAAATCCGGCAGGGAGACAGGCGCTCGTTGGCGCGTGCCATGTCGATCGTCGACGGTTCCGGCCCGGAGGCGCTGGCCATTGGTGACCAACTCCGTGGCTCAACTGGCGATGTCCCGTGGTGGGGACTGACTGGACCGCCCGGTGTGGGCAAGTCAACCCTGATCGATGCGTTGTTGGGTGAGTTGCGAAAACAGGGGCGTCGTGTTGGGGTTGTTGCGGTCGATCCGACGTCCGCCTTGTCGGACGGCGCCATGCTTGGCGATCGTGTCCGCATGATGCGGCACGCGACGGATGACGACGTGTTCATTCGCTCTCTGGCGACCCATCATCGCGAGGGCGGCCTGTCGGACGCGACAATGCACTGTGCGCGATTGCTCGAATTGGCTCGATTCGACCCGGTGCTGATCGAGACTGTCGGCGTCGGGCAGAACGAGGTGGACATTGCCGCTGTGGCGGATATCTGCATTGTGATGTTGGGGCCGGGTTACGGCGACGACATCCAGCTGATCAAGGCGGGCCTGCTGGAGATCGCGGACATCGTGGTCGTGAACAAGTGTGACTTGCCTGAGGCGAATCGGTTGCTCAAGGAAGTGAGGGAGGAGAAAAGTCAAAACGCCGAAACGCCAAAACGCCAAAACGTCGAAACGCCGAAAAGCCAAAACGCCGAAGTCGCCCTAGCCCGTGGCGGAAGCCATGGGTTTGAAACTTCACCCGTTGAAATCGTTGGCATCGAGGCGAAGTCCGGCAAGGGCGTGGACACTCTTCTGGCGAAGTTGTTGGAACTTGATCGTGTGGCCCGCGAACCAGCACGCCGCCTACACCACAAACGCCGTCGCCTCTTGGGCGAGATCGGCCGAAGCGCGATGCAGATGTGTGAGCGGTGTCTGAATGCGGCGCTCGCAGCTTCGACCACTGAGGAACTCGTCGCCAAGCTCGAACAAGGCGAGTTGGCTCTCGACGACATTGTGGTCCAACTCGCAACCGATGCACTGACCGAAGTGCGGCAAGAGAATTTGCATGACTGATTCTTTGAAACAACGCTTTGACAGTTGGAAAAAAGACACGTTGGCCAAGTCTGTCGCCAAGATGCCAGAACAGGCGGAGAGAACCGTTACCGCGAGTGGACGCCATGTCGACACGGTTTACGCTCCGGATCAGGCCGCGGACGCTTCAGCCTCCCAGGTGTATCTCGATCAGGTCGGCTTTCCCGGCGAGTTTCCTTTCACGCGCGGCGTACAGCCGACGATGTATCGGTCTCGCTTCTGGACGATGCGGCAGTACGCCGGTTTCGGGACGGCCGAGGAGACGAACGAGCGATATCGTTTCCTCCTCGATCAGGGGCAGACCGGCTTGAGTGTCGCGTTCGATCTGCCCACGCAGATCGGCTATGACAGTGACAACCCGTTGGCATCCGGTGAGGTCGGCAAAGTCGGCGTCGCGATCGACTCGCTGGCCGACATGGAAATCCTGTTTGATGGCATTCCGCTCGACAAGGTTTCGACCTCGATGACGATCAACGCGCCCGCGGCGGTGCTTTTGGCGATGTACATCGCTGTCGGCGAGAAGCAAGCCCGGCAGAGGGGGGACAAGGCGGGATTCACGGCCAAGTTAACCGGCACAATCCAGAACGACGTGTTGAAGGAGTACATCGCACGGGGGACGTACATCTTCCCGCCCGCGCCATCGTTGCGGCTGATCACGGACATCTTCGCCTATGCCGC
>CAZTAR010000070.1:0-14460 GCA_964611695.1 uncultured Planctomycetaceae bacterium
CAGCCGCTGGACGCCCACACGACACCTCACGACGCTGCCAGAGGCCTCCGGCGTCACAAACATGACGGCAGTACGCCGCATTCGGTTTTTGTAGCCGATCGCGGCATCTCGAATGCGGCCGGTCCCGCCTTTCTGGTCGTACTCGGCTGGCGCGCCCTTGATCATGCCGCGACCAGGATCCGTCTCATCGAGCCGAAACCATTGCCGCATCGCGTAGGTACCCGCATCGAAGGCGGCGGGTTGGGCTGTGTTGGGCAGCCGGATCTGTGCCCAGCCCCCCGACCGTCCCTTGGCGTGATCCGGGGCATCCAGGTCAGAACACCCCCCCGCCATGAGGGTGAGCATCATCACGCTGATCATGACTAATCGAACACACTCTAGCTTGCAGGTGATCCGAACGATTGTGACGAAGGTTGCTGCGTTCATCGGTCCGACTCCCATTCCCGTGTCCCCGAGATTCCAGAAGCGTAGTCATAGGCGGAGGGACAGTCAACAAGCTCGGTTTGTGTTAGACTTCCTGATTCGAAATGGGATTCTTGAGAACGAAATACCTGAGCCTGATCGCCGGTCGCGGTCAGGGGTTACTCTTCGACCTGCTGCGAGGACTACTGGCTCTCCTCTCGGTCCCCTACCTTGGTGCGGTCACGGTCCGCAACGCCTACTATCGACTGATCAAGCGTAGCGTCAGGCGACTCGGTTGTCCGGTCATCTCGATCGGCAACATCACAACGGGTGGAACCGGAAAGACGCCGGTCGCAGCCCATGTGGCCAACATGCTCGTGCAACGGGGACGGAAAGTCGCGTTGATCCTCCGCGGGTACAAAGGGAAGCCGATTCAATTCGACGACGAACAACGTGACTGGGCGGCTGAGCGATGGCGGAAGGAAAGCGACGAGGCCCTTGTACTAAAACGTCAGTGCGCCAAAGCGCGCGTACTGGTCAACCCGGATCGCATCGGGGCGGCCCGAGATGCCCTCGCGATGGACGCCGACGTGCTGGTTCTCGACGACGCCTTCCAGCACCGCCGGATCGCCCGCGATTTGGACATCGTCCTGATCGACGCCACCGCGCCGTTCGGATACGGCTATCTGTTGCCGAGAGGGCTGCTGCGTGAGCCGACCCGATCCCTCCGAAGAGCGGATATCATTATCCTCACGCGATGTAACCAGATAGACGACGCCGCGAAGTCGCCTCTGCTTCGCAGAATTGATCGCGTATCGGACGGCAAGCCTGTCATTCAGGCCGCGCATCGCATCGTCGGCTTCACGGATATGAAGGGGACCCCGGTCGAGGTTGATGAACCGTCAGACATGCAAGCCATCCTCTTCGCGGGAATCGGGAACTTCGACAGCTTTCGCGCCTGCGCCGAAGACCTGGGCGTGCATGTGCTGGCGGCATACGAATACCCCGATCACCACGACTACTCGACGGAAGAAATCGCAGGACTGAGCGATGTTGCCGACACACTCGAAGCGAACGTGCTCCTGACGACGGAGAAGGACGCTGTCAAGCTGGTGGGGCGCTGGGGGGTTGAAGCCTGCCGCCTACTCGTCCTACGGCTGGCGATCGAGTTTGACGCGGATGGCGATACAATACTCTCAGATGCGGTGGATCGCGTCCTAAATACGCGGGCCTAAGAATCTACCTTAAGACTGTGGCACAGGCGTCCCGCCTGTGTTATCACCGGCGAGACGCCGATGCCCCAACGGCGACGTCTCTCGAATCGTTACGAGGTACCCATGGCAAAGCAATACACACCAGCCGACCTGTCCAAGCTGAAAACCTACAGCGTGGGTGATCGTTCGCACAAGTTCGACGTCGCGCGGATGGCCAAGTTGCCCCCCAAGGGTACGAGTTTTCGCCGTTGGTGGGATTCACTCCCCCCATTCCTCGGCGCGGCGGCCATCACGCAACTTGCCCGGGCGATTGTGGATGCCCGGGCGGCGGATCGCCCCGTCGTTCTGGCGCTGGGCGCCCACGCTGTCAAAGTCGGCTGTTCCCCGATCATTTGCGATCTGATCAAACGCGGTCTCGTTAGCGCTGTGGCCATGAATGGCGCGACGGCCATTCACGATGTCGAGGTGGCCACGGTCGGTGAAACGAGCGAAGAAGTGGGTGATACGATTCTCGACGGCAGTTTCGGTATGGTTGAAGAGACGCCCGCTTTCTTCGCGGAAGCCTTGAGCGCCGCGCGAGGCCCCGAAGAGGGTCTCGGCGGCATCATGGGTCAACATCTGCTCAAGGCCAAAGCGCCAAACAGGAAGCACAGCATTCTGGCCGCGGCCCGGCGTGCAAGGATTCCCGCAACCGTCCACATCGCGATCGGCACCGACACCATCCACATGCATGAGGCAGTCGCACGGGGTGATCTCACCGGCCGAAGCATGTTGGATTTCCGCATCATCTGTAGCGTCGTCGCCGACCTCGCGCCGACCTCGCGCCGAAAGCCCGCCGGCGTCTGGTGCAACGTCGGCTCGGCGGTCGTCCTGCCCGAGGTGTTCCTCAAGGCACTGGCCGTCGCCCGCAACCTGGGCAACAATCTCGACGACATCACAACGGCCAACCTCGACATGATTCGCCACTACCGGCCGAGTGAGAATGTCATCGGCCGCCCCGTGAAGAAGGGCAATGGGTTACAAATCACGGGGCACCACGAGATCACCCTCCCGCTACTTCGACAGGCCTTGATCGAACTGTCGTAAGACAGTCTCCCTGTCGCGCCGCATTGTCAGGGGCAGTCACCTGTGATGAGACAGTCGATGAATGCCTGAATGTCATTATCGTCAAGGGTGCCGAAGCCTACCATGTCGGCACAAGCGCAACCTTCTGTGCCGGGATCGCCGCTGAGAAAACAGTTCACGAACTGGCCGATATCGTCGCCGGCAACGACGGCATCCTCGTTCAAGTCGCCCCGGATACCACACGTGACATCGGAACAGGCGACGTCGGCGATGACAACCGCATCGATTCCCCCTTCATTCTTAGAGTTGTTGGGGACATCTGAAGCGCCGAACCTGACCATCACCTCGGAGGTCGGCGTCACGTAGTCACTAATGAAGACCGTCCGCGCTACCCATTCTTCCACCAGTTCCGCTTCAGGATCCAATTCCATCACGCGCTCGATCAAGATCCAGTTGTCCCCGCCGTCGTTCGAGATCTCCACGTCAAGAGGATCACCGTCCCGATCGTCATTGAGCCACCATCGCGCGTACTCGAGTACCGGGTTGGTGGATGCACTCAGATCGACCATCGGCGAGATCAGCCACGTCGGGCCGTTGTCGACGTCTGCCATAAGAGCGTTCTCAGTCAGGTAGCATTGCCCCGAACCGTCATAATCGGTGAGCGGCGCATAATATCCAACACCCGGCTCCGCGATGGGAACCCCCCGCTCCCAAGTGCCTTGCGTCAAAGAGGCATCATTCACAACGGTCCAACCTTGGTCCATCTCAAAGTCGTCGTCAATCAGAACCGTCTTTATTCCAACGATAGCCGTGTAGGAGAAGGTTGGCGCCTCTTCAGGGCTCAGCGCGATCGTACCTTCGCTTCCCTCCGCGCTGATGTAGTACTCAGGCGCCGCGTCACACATCGCCGGCGGCAGCGTCGCCTCGTAAAGCGAACCCCCCATTGGTGTCAATGAGGATGTCTGGTACGAACCGCCGTCATAGCGGCAGTACAGTGTCGCCGAACCTGGCACATAGGCTTCTCCGCCATCCTCGATTAGGACTGTGATCGTGTTATCGACATTCGGGCCGATGTATTCGGGGAGGCCTTCCGGAAACGAGATTTTCACCGCGGCGGTCTCCACGGCGCCTGTGATTCGAACGGAGGGGTCGCCGAAGATGTGCCAGGTGTAGAAGGTGTGTGGGCCGGTGCCCCATGTTCCGGAACTGCCGGGATACTCGTCCATCATCGAGCATGAACCCGCGAAGCAGTAGGCGCCGTAGGATAGGTACGCCTCCGCCACGTAGAGCAGATTGATCTCGTCCTGCGCTTCCATCGGCGGATCCCAGGGTTGGCTGTCGGAAGAGGCGTAGCAGACGACGGCGCCGGTGGGCTCGCCGTTATGCGTCGCGCGGAGCCATGCCTCTCCAAAACATGAACCGTAATCGTCAAACTGACCGTTGTTGCATGCCACGCTGATGATGAACGGCAACATGTTGTCGTTTACCAGGTCGTTGATGTCCGCTGTGCTGAAGCTCGTCGTGCCCCAGGAGGAAGAGCTGCCGTGGCCGGTGTAGTTGATGATGCCCCGGCCGGCGTTCAAACAACCTTCAACCGTCGAAGCGGACGGATTGCCCGTCGCGTCGGCGCCGCCCTGGCTTCCGTCATACAACTCGTCGACCTCGGTGTAGCCGTAGCCTAGGAGGTCAGCTCGGATGTTCCGCTGGTGCTCCCAGTCGTGCTCACCGTCGTCGCCGACGCCTGCGTCGTTCGATCCGATGCCCGTGCCCTTCCAGAACCACGTCTGCTCAACGGCGGGCATCTGTTCGTACTCGATGGTGCGCTCGACCTGCGTGTCGACTTCCCCGGAGTTCTGCGCCGAGAACCGGCCTAGCATGATGTCAGGGTAATCGTCGCTGCCGGCGAGGAGCGAGTAGCTTGGGTCCGCGGCATATCCCGCGGATTGAGGCGTGACGATCTGTGCCGCGTCGCCCACCAAAAGGACAAATGCCAAGTCGCTGGTATCATAAACACTTTGAATGTAGTTCTTGATGGCAGTCGTTGTATTACCGCCCGGGATCGTTGAGATGCCGACGATCGACGTGTTAATGCCGATACTGTTTTTGTGAGCGACAAACGGCTGCATGTTTGTCATCCAAGCGTCATTGCAGAGGATCAACATGTCACCTTCTTCAACGATCGGGCTGTACCGCGGGCTGGCGCCTTGACTCGGTCCGTAGTTCAAGAAGTGGTCCCGGTAAATTCCCTCGAAAGAGGCGCAGGTTTCTTTCTTGTCGCGATTGGACAGAACGTTGACCTTCCCAGGTCCGACCTTGACAACCTCGAGTGTAACGTCCGTGTACACGCGCAGGGTATGCGATACCGGGTTGTATTGAAGCGGATTTAGTTGAATCAGCAATCCGCGTTGCGAACGCAGGATGTACGGGTTTCGCGGGGTAACCAACGCGCCAGGATAAAACGCGTCGGTCTTGTAAGTCTCGCCGAAGGTATAAGGCACTTGCGTGGGGCTCGTCGATCGCGGGATATACCCTTTATCCGGAGCGAGGAGAACATCAGACACGTCATAATAGCGTGACGACACCACGCGTACCTTCATCTCTTGGTCGTCGGGAATAATGACGCTTCGGTTAATGCTCGGAACGGCCGGCTCGCCGCGATGCTTGATGATGCTCTCGGCGCCAAGGGCAACATGGACGTATTCCCGACCCTCGATCGTGACCGGCATCGTGTCGTAATCTCCGATCTCATACTGGAGGACAATACGGCCCGACCTATCCTCCTGGACAGTGATGTTGACAGGCGAATCGGCCGGAGCTGCGACGGCAGACGCCGCCATCATCGCAATCACAATCAAGCAACAGCCAATGCCGCGACACACACGCGCACCAGACCCCAACAGCCCAGTGAGGCAATCATCAATCACAGTAAATCTCCCACGTCAAGTCCGCGGTCATCCGGACTTGCCTTGAATAAGCAAACCTGGCTATAGGAACCATCCACCACAATACGAACAATACCGGTTCGGAGGCCCTCCTCCGAACCGGCTATTTCACGACGCACGTCTGACTACGGAACGATCGCCCCGACAAACGGCTCAATATCCAAGCCGTCGACCACGCCGTCACCATTCAGATTGGAACGATCGATATACGATTGCGTCGTCTCCGTACCGACGAGCACGCCGACGAACAACGAGACGTCAACATCGTCCAACTCACCACTACAGTCAATATCGCCGACCTGACAATCCACGCAAGTAACATCGAAGACCTTGACGGCATCGATTGCCGCCTCCACCTTCGAGTTATTGGGATTGTCTTCAGTCACGAAGCGAACCTTAAACTGCGAACTGAGGCTCACGAAGGAGGCGATTGAAACGTCATGCACGACCCATCCTTCAACGTCGGACACGCTCTCAACCGGGGTCCATGATCCGCCGCCATCGTCCGAGATTTCGACATCCAGGTAATCCTCTGAACCCGAGCCGACGGGGTCATCACACCTGAACCATCTGGCGTATCTGAGGATCGGGTCGCTCGTGCCGCTCAGGTCCATCGTCGGCGAGATAAGCCGCGTAGGCCCGTTGTCCACATCGGAATTGCCGAGAACGTTTTCCGTCAGATAACATTGTCCTGAACCGTCATAGTCGGTAAGAGGATCTCCTTCGGTTCCATCATCGATCGGCACACCCCGCTCCCAACTGCCGTTCATCGGTTCCACGTTCTCGACAGACCAGTTCTGGTCGGTCTCGAAGTCGTCATCCAGGATTGTCGCCACGTTCCCCACGGTCGTGGTGAAAACGCTCGTCGGCGCATCCTCGGGAAGATAGACCGTCGCTCCTTCGTCACCCTCCGCGCTGATGTAGAACTCCGGGGTGTCATCGCACTCTGGAGCAGGCAGCGTCGCTTCATACAGATCTCCACCTAACGACGTCAAAGAAGCTGTCAAGAAGGTGCCGCCGTCATAACGGTAATGCAGGAGACCCGAATCCGGCACATAGGTCTCGCGGCCATCCTCGATCTGAATCGTGATGTCGGTTGTCTCATACGACGGAATGTACTCCGGCACGATATCGGGAAGGTCAAGCTTCAGCGCAAACGGCGGCGGAAACGGCATACTCATCTGGGCCGCTTGGTAGACGTCCTGTCCAGGCGAAATCTCGTGCACCCATGCGATGATCCGGATATCGTCCTGGTTCGCCCAACTTGCGGCGTCGAAGGTGAAGGTTCGCTCAACGAACGCGCACTCCTCTGGAGCGAGTGTGATATCCTCGTAGGCCGCTCCTTGCATTAAGCAGTTGTGGTAATCGCCGGCCGGATAGTCGTCCAACACCTGCACCAATTGAAGCCGCATGGTCTTGCCGGTACCGCCGGCTTCGATGCAAACCTCCGCACTAATCTCGAACGTTTCGTCTGCAGGGCCAACATGGTCTCCGAAAAGTTCGATGGTAACGTCGGTCGGAACTGCCGCAGCACTGGCATACTCCGTGGTGTAGCTGACACCCACCGCCGCGCCGACACGCTGGATCCATCCATCAAACCACGAAGTGGGCAGGCCTGTGCCCCCACTATAATACACGCCATACCATGATGCCCGACTGAGACACCAACTGTTCTCGTATGCATCATTGATGTGGATTTCGACAAGGGCGAAGCTGTCCGGGTAAAGGGTCATGAGCTCTTCCGCAGCGGCACGCGCGCGGGGGCAATACGGTCACCAAGTCCCCGTAAACTCCTCCATCAAAACCATCCGATCAGCCGCAAATGCGGTCGGCGGAACAAGCATCGTCAGGGCCACACATCCCAGAGCCACTCGAGCAGCCAATTTCACCACACCCCGCACGTTGTTTCCATGCGTCTTCATAAGTTGCAACTCCTCTTCCAATCTTACCCCCTACCAACAAACCCTTCGTGGTACCCGAACCACACACCGTTTACACAAAAGGAAAGAGCGGGAACGAGAATCCATGCTCGTTCCCGCTCTGGCTTGTTCGAATAACCTAGGTTGCCGCAATACGGTCCATGTTATTCCACTGGTCTAAACTAAAACGCGCTTCCTCATCCTTGATTACACGTTTGACCAATCACCACATCCGCAACACGCAACGCCCACAACACGATGTCGCATGCAGCGGACAGGCCGTGTTATTCCTCATTATCCGTCCCTGGCTTGGAAACAGGCTTGGCGGCCGGCTTCGGCGCAGGGACGAGGGTGTTGGTCAACTCCGCTTCATCCGGAGAATGCTGCCTGATCAAATCCGCCGCGACACCCAACACGCCATCCACGTTCGATGCCTTGAGCGACTTGCTTCCTCGCGCGAAAGCAGTTTCCAATTCCTTTGCCGAAAACGGCTTGATGCCGGCGGCCTTGGCAGCGGCTTCTTCTGTGTTGGCCACATTGGAATCCACACGCTCCGGCAAGTCAGGTTTGCCGAACCAGATGAGCGTCTTTGCCCAATCCGGCTCACCAGGAATCATCGCGACAACATGCCCCGACTTGTACCCGACATTCAGACGCTGCGCTGACTGCTTGCCCACGTAAAGAACAGGCTCCGCTTGCTGTCGGGGGTAGACCAATGCCGGATTCACCTTGAGCACCAGCAAGTAGCCCGTCGTGACCAGCGGCCTCTCCTTACACCAGTCGAAGTTAAAACCTTCATTGAGCGTAAATTTGCGTATGCAGACGATGCCATCGACCGCCGCTGGAGTCGCCGGAATCGCGGGCGGCGTCTCGAGTGCGGTGTCGGTTGTACCCGCCGCAGTCGCCGGTCCGTCGCCATACACGGTTGGCACGCTTGCCAATGAGGCCAACGTCAGAATGCTAACCAAAAGAGAAATCGTCTTCATGATATTGAACCCTTCTATTCGTTCTCGGCCAATCCGGCCCATCTGTCGTACCATTACATTACTCAATTCAATCCCGTCTGGCACGAGCCAGATTTTACTCGCTGCACTGAACCTCGAAGATCTCCACGGCATCGATGCCGCCCTCATCCTTTGAATTGTTCGGATTAAGAACGTCGGTTCCATCGATCGCGCTAAATCGGATCTTCATCTGATTCGTCAACGGTGTGATGTAGCTCGTAATGTACACCGCTTGGTCGACCCAGCCCGAAGGAATGTTGGTGACGGTCTCGATTGGATACCAGGTACCGCCATTGTCATTGGAGATTTCAACAGTCATCGGATCAGAATCTTGGTCGTCGTTGTACCACCAGCGAGCATACTTGAGAACCGGATCAGTCTTGGTGCTCAAATCGATCGTCGGAGAGACCAGCCGCGTCGGGCCCCAGTCGACGTCCCGCATATAACCATTCTCCGTCAGGAAACACTTACCCGAACCATCGAAATCGCTGGTTGGCGCATCAAAGAAATCTCCAGGATCCGCGATAGGAACACCCCGTTCCCACCAACCACTTGTCAGGCTGGCATCGTTCTCCACGGTCCAACCCTGGTCCGTCTCGAAGTCATCGTTGAAGATACCGTCGTACACACCCACGAAAGCACTGTAAGGCGTTGATGGCGCGCTAGACGGAACAGAAACAATACCCGTCACACCGCCTTCAACGCTCACGTAGAATTCGGGCGCATCACTGCAACTCGGAGCGGGTAGGGTTCCCTCATAAAGATCGCCGCCAGGCATGGCCTGCACAAGCGGAGTTGTAAGCCACGTGCCGCCATCGTAACGATAGTGGAGCAACGCTGAGCCTGGGACAATCGCGTCGCTGCCTTCGAGGATCTCCACCTCGAGAACTGTCGGAACGCTCGGCGGAAGGAAGCCCGGGGCAGGACTCGTCAGGTTCATGGTCAAGGGAATGAAAAACGGCGGATGATCGTTGGTGAGCATGAACTCATCCACGACAATCCGACCCTGGTTCGAACCCCAGGAAGGCCCCACGTCTAACCGAACTGCCACAACATCAGTCAGGTCCAGACCTGAACCGTTATTGAGGAAGTCCGTCAAACGAATTCGAATGACCTCCATCTCGTTGTGCCAACCGCCCGATCGTTGATAGGGCTGTTCGAAACCGCCGCCATAGGCGCCGATGTTGATGGAGCTGGTGGTTCCAACGCCGTCGCGCAGCGTCACACTAAATGTCAAATCGCCCAGCACGGCCAACGTGTAAGGATGCTGGGTTCCCTGAGCACCGCGGAATGAGAGGTACAGGTCGTCCGACAAATCGCGCTGTCCGACAATCACCTCCTGTTCGTAGTACAGATCCTGGTTATTCCAGTCAAAGACCACGCCCCGGCTGTCATCCGATGGACCGCACTGCGTCGCCCCGTTGAACGGATCGCTCGTCGTCCAACTGAAGTTGCTGTTGTTGTCGTCCAGCCGACCCTCAACCAGGTTCGTAACCGTGTAAGTCACACTGCCGCCGGAACTGCTGGTTCCGGTCGTCGTCTGGGTCTGGTAGTCGTCGATCATAAAATTACTACCGTCGTCCGCACCGTTGCGGTATTCGTGACTGACGACGACGCAAGGATTGGTTGTGTCGACACCGATCGGAGAGAACAGTTCGTACTGCCGCCAGAGGAAGTCCATCCCTGGAATGTTGCCCTCGACGTAGTGCTTGATCATTGGGAGCATGAGTCCCTGCATGATGTCGTGGACCTCGTCCTTGGGCACGATATGACACGGCCCCTCAAACACCGAACCGGTAGAGTCGTGGAAATCACCGTGCCCCGTGCCCTGCACGACCGTCGACTGTCGGTAGTGTGTCGCACGTTCGTGGATGTGGAACGTCTGAGCGATGTCACTACTCGCAGTCCCGCTCACATCGGCATCACCCGATGCGGTCCACAGGTGGTAGTTCGCCCAGTGTGGGTTCGATTTAGTGGCACCGAGGAAGTCCACCGGCAACATGCTGTCGACCAGTTGGATACTGTCGATGCTGTAATTAGTCGGTGGCACCGCGCCATGGGTGTAATCACTGTCGAAAATCCGATCGAACGCCCGAGCCACACCCTCGGCACCGCGGCTATGGCCAATCCACACGATCCGGTTAGAGTCAACGTGTCCTTCAAGGACTCCGCCGCCGATCGTATCCAACTGGTCAAGGAATGCATCAGTGTGACCCAGCGTCGTCACCGAGCAATATTCGATGCCGGGGCCCGTGTTGTTCTGGTGGCTCATCACGACGTAGCCATACGAAGCCATGTGATAGCCGATGTGGTCGTACCACGTATAGTTGTGGCCATTACCATGGCTCACCACGACCAGCGGAAGCTCACCCAGCGACCCAATGTTCGTTGGATAATAGGTGTCCTCGTAGGTCATGTTAGAAGGAATACCGAAAACCGCCCCCACGCTGTAGCTGCTGAGTTCGGTGACGGCAAGCGGTCCCTGCTCCGACGTATCGTGCACGATATAGAGGCCAGCCTCCCGGCCGAATCCGTCAATGAAGTCACCCGTGCTAAGCTCACCATCCTGATTGACGTCAATCACCATGTCGTAGGCCGCGCCCAAACCTGTGAAATCACCGGTAGAATCTTCATAGACGGCGCTGGGAAGGTCATATGCGGAAGCCACCGTAAAGGTGTTGTCCTGAATCGTCGTTCCGCCAAACGTTTCCGTCTGCACCCCGCCGGGCCTCACATCGACCAGCGAAGGATCGCCCAGCCACTGCCCGGCAGTCTTCGCCTCTACCACATAAATGTCACACGTCTGGCCCACAATCTCAGGATAACGTACGGGGTCAATGCCAAGTTCAAACGGCGCATTCTCGTTGAAAGCCTTGACATACTCGAAGAACGGGTATTCGGCTAACGCGTTACCCGCAAGTTGGGCAGGCGTTGGCACCGGAATCGTCACGCATGGGTCGCCATCGCAATTGGTTCCGTCACCCAGGTAATCCCCGGACATCGTGACGCAGTCCTCGGGTGTTTCCAGCGTGCAGACGTCGGCCACACAACAGGCGCCAACGCACATGTTTGGATCACAATCGGTCCCCACTCCCTGCCATTCACCAGCGCACCCAACTTCACTGGACAGGACGCAACTGCCGTCAGGCATGCAGCACGCACCGCAGTCCGGCGCCGTGAGCTGCGCATCCACAAAGAGGGCGATATCAAGCCCGTCCGCGAAGCTATCTTGGTTCATGTCGGCATCGTCGATGCAATCCCACATCGTCAGATACTGGGCGGGATCGACCAACGCCATCACGAAAGGACCGATGTCATCGGTCGTGACACACCCGTCACAGTTCAGGTCACCCAAAGCGCCTCGAGCCTCACCTGGAGCGCCGACGAGACCAATGGCAACTGCAAGCGCCAAAACTGTTAGAAACTCTCTCACCTCCATCTTCATGGGATTCTCCTGGTTGAATGCATGATTGCGAATTCCACTATCTCCTGAACGCTCTTCTCTAAACCGGGACAGGTCTCGAATAGGACCTACCGCAGACATAACCTGGTCACGGTCTAAATGCCTTAAGCAGCGTGACCCGCCGTCGAGCAGATATCGAACCGATCCAGGTTTGTGATTGAAAAAAACCCCCGGCAATCCGGATATTGCGGAGTCCAAAGTCAAAGACCGAAGACCCTCCGGGCTGATGTGCTCCAAGCTCCCGACGGGCGCGCGGAGAAATGAACTTCGCGGAGTGGAGCCTGCCGCCTCCTGTCGAGGAGTCCATTTCCCTCTCCATTATGCTCGCAATACAGAAAGAACTGCATGCGGACACCAACATGCGACCGATCGCATGATCGTTCGATTCCGTAAGATCGCTCGAAGCCTTTAGGCCTGCATTATACTGTAATGTAACCGCTTACGCAAGCTTTGGAGCCATCATGTGAAGAGTGTGGCAAATCCGCCCTTTTTGAGTCGGCGTCGTCCAGCCAACTTCTGTAACCACGTTTCAACTCCAAGAGATACGTTCACGAAGACTTCTCATCTGCGACAATTGGAGGCGTATCAGCCACCTCTGATTCTAAAGCTCGGGCTTCTCTCGAAACCATCCCACTTTACAGATTCGCAGCCTTGAAGGTTGGCAATCAACATCAGGTAAAAACATTCTGCGGGGACCATAATACTGTCTCTTCAATGGACTCAAATCGGGCGGGAATTTAACGCCAACGACATCGAACCGCTCTCAAACCGCAATCGCACCGTGGCAACGAGGAGACAGGTTGGCACTCAAACCTTCCGATTCGCTTACTAATTCGATCTGCCAACCACAGACACCCAATTTCTCCGACCGCAGCCACCTGTCTGCCACCCTCAGGTTGTCCCCGGCCGGCACCTTCAGCCCAAGCCCATTCTTGCATATTCCATTTTGGTGAGGGCCTTTTTTATTTGAATCGATCGAGACGATTTCCTACAATAGACGCTTGAGGTCTCAACACCGGGAAGAGCCGGTCAACACCTCCGCTGTCCACCTTCTGTAGCGCGATTGGCGTGAGCCGGCCGTGTGATCCACGTCTATCTCTCAGAAGAGCGGGAGGGACCAACATGAATTGGGTTTGGCTATTCGGTCTTGCGTGGCTGGTGGTTGTATCTGTTGTTCAAGCCCAGGGAGAGCCTGACGACCCACCTGTCCCTGCTGCCCTGAACTTCGAGGTTTGCCGGAGTTCCGATGACGGCACGGAAATCAATGAAAAGACTTGGTGTCCCAACGGATACCAAACAACAGGCCTCAATCGTATGGGAAATGCGGAGGGTGAGCGTTACAGCGTCGGCTTTCGATTCCAAGTGCCGACTGTTCAACAGGGAGAACGCTTCGTATATGCGCGCCTGGTGCTCTCGGGAACCGGCAAGGGCCAAGTGGATTCAGGCGTAGCGCTTCGCATCTTTGGAATCGACCAGGATAATGTTGCAGACTTTGCCGTCGCTCGGCCATCCCAACAATCCAAGAGCCAATCCTTCGTGGAGTGGGTTGTTCCCTCCAACTGGCCCGATGCAGGTGACTCCTCGGCCTTCCGCAGCCCCTTGTTGCGTTATAGTCCCAACGTCGCTGATATCATCAATGAGATTGTGGCGCGGCCTGACTGGGGCCGGCACCCGGAAGGCAAAACTTTGGGGCTTGTGATAGAGAACAAGTCAACGCGCGGCAGAAACTTCCTGGCGATCGGAGACTCCAGGGCGCTAGATTCTCCAGGGCCCGCCAGTCCCGGCGCCGCGAGGTTGGAACTCTTCCGAACGATTGAATCGGCGTTTCTCGGCAAGGAACTCCTCGGACGCCCAACCGACAGTTCCATCACCATCAACACGCTGTCGCTCCTGACTCTGAAGGCCTTCGTTGAATACGGCACGACAGAAGACGTCGCCTCGGGAAGCTCTCCCCCTTGCCTTTATCCGGGCGGCACGCCATTCGAAATAACACTGAACGACTTGTTG
This sequence comes from uncultured Planctomycetaceae bacterium, assembly GCA_964611695.1. Lineage (GTDB taxonomy): Bacteria > Planctomycetota > Phycisphaerae > UBA1845 > UTPLA1 > CAZTAR01. Next base: position 14,017 of record CAZTAR010000070.1, read on the forward strand.
CCGAATACACGCTACTACTACCGCTTGCGCTATCGCCTCCCTCACGACGACCCGAGCCATCTGCCCCCTGAAGACCTTGTGTACGCAACCGGTGGGCTACACTCCTTTCAAACGTGCCGAGCGGCCGGTTCGCGGTTCACATTCACAGTCCAGTCGGATTCTCACATTTGGGAGGCGATAAGGCAAGAAAAGCAGGTCACCCTTCCAAGCCTATACACTCGAACACTGGAACATGTCGCGGCGGACGCTCCAGACTTTCATATTGACCTCGGCGACACCTTCATGTGTGAAGATTACTCAGGGGGAGACGTCCTTGATTATGATGATGCCCTTGTCCGTCATTTGGCTCAGCGTCCTTTCCTGGACCTCATCGGCCACTCGGTTCCGCTGTTCTTCGTGATTGGCAACCATGAGGGTGAACAAGGGTGGCGTTTGAATGGAACT
>CAZTAR010000071.1:0-14317 GCA_964611695.1 uncultured Planctomycetaceae bacterium
CCGGCGTGCATACCTATCAGACAATCAACCACGGCGTAGAAGACCATGATGCCGGCCGAGTAGGTCAATCCGAGCCGGACGACGCGCCATCGGTCCTCGTGCGCCTGGCGAACGAAAGAGAGGACCTTCAGTGAGATTACCGGCAACACGCAAGGCATGAGATTCAGCAGAAAACCCCCAATGAAGGCCGCCAGCATCACGCCGAAGAAGCCGAGATTTATCAGGCGCTCCTGCAGACGGAGCAGTATGTTCTTATCCGAACTGGAACCGGCGGAGTCTTCCGCCGAAGCCTCCGTCTGCGTCGCCTGAGCCGTGGGGGATTGCTTGTCGCCGCCAGCCATCCGCACCGGAATCGCGAACTCGACGTGTTCCGGCGGATAGCACGTGCCGCTGTCCGTGCAGACCTGGTACTGAAACACGCCGCGGACCCATCGCGGTGTACTGTCGGCGTCATCTTCAACGGTGATTGGAATCTCAAACGCGACCTTGCCCTCGTATTCGCTCAGCTTACCGAGGGTCTTGTCTTCTCGTTCGTGCGGCTTGGCATACTTCACGTCGCCGATCTCGAAGCCGCCCGTCGGCTCGACAAGCACGACGGCCGGAATCAAGCCATCCTGCAAAGGCGCGTTCGACTGCATGTGGTGACCGGATTTGATGTCGGCCGTCAATGTCGCGGTAAACTTGTCCCCAGGCTTCACGGCTGCTTTGCTGATGGAGCCGTCAAACTGCACGTGCTTGGCATCGGCCGAAGGCGTCGGAAACGCCGCGTTTGCCTCCTTGAACACATCCTCATTCGCACGCTTGACCTCGCCGCCGACGGCAACAACAGGCAGGGTCAGAGAAACTTCCGCATCGCCAGGCACGCAGGACTTCTCACAGACCAGCCAACTCACCTTGACAGAAAAGGTGGCGTCTTTCCCAACCTCCGCATCGGGCGGCACGCGAACAGGCGTCACAAAGACCGCCGTGTCCTTGTGGATGTAGTTGGTTTCCTTGATGATCTTGTCGAACTTGATCTTCGGGACCGGGAACCGAATGCGCCCAACCTCATACCCAGCGGGAACCGTCCATTGAAACTCCGTCGGCAGCCCAACCATCCCGCCAGGGTTCCGCCAATAGACATACCACCCCTTTTCCATCGTCAGCGTCACGGCAAGATTCAGCTCGCCACCGGGTGCGACGGTCTCGCGATCAGCAAACACCTGGACAGTCACCTTCCCCGCACGGTGTGGCTTGCTTTGGGGTTCCGCGTTGGCCGTGGGAAGTCTGAGAGATACAAAGAGACAGGCGATCGCCAGCATCGTCGTCACGCGGCGTCCCCTTCGCCGGAGCCCGTCGGGGTTCGCTCGAAACGGCGGCTTGGAAGGAAGCCGGAAAGTCAGTCGTCGTTCAGGGTTGGAAGGCATGGGCAACTCGTCAACAAAAAGGACCGGTCGATCAAAAGGTTTGAAAGAAAATTTTCATTACTTCGTATATCAAGTTTCAGCGACCGTCCCGTGCGAACCGGCAATCCCGGGCGCCTGTCTGGCCACCCAACGGAAAGAGCCACACGCGGCCCATCCCGGTCGCGCGGGTGGGCCTCGCCAAGACAGTAGACGACTCTCAATGCGGCCCCCGCCGCAAAAATTGCCGAATTCAGCCATCTTGGCGAACCCTTGGAACCGCTGACGACGCAAGTTAGGTGCCATTCCCGCAATCGCCGACCCGCCCGAAGCACACTCACCCCGCAACCGGCTGTCAAATAAGAAGTTCCGAGAAAACATGATATTCTGCCGCTTGACGGTATTGTACGGACCTCTATACTGGAAAGCTAGTAAGGGCATCTTTGTGTGCCCTTTTGAATATAGATTTTCGTTGTTTTGTTCCGCAAGGGGCCACCGTCCGAAGGCCATACCACAATAGCAGCTAGGCTGGGTGATTGTCGGCACTTGCAGAGAAAGGAGACCAGTTTCCTCCGCTGGGTTGGCGGAGGGCTGGGAGTGAGGCGGGAACGCCGTTCAGGCACAGCATAACCGACGCGCTGCGGAGTGTTCATGAGGCCGGGGGGATCAGGTCAAGTCCTCATGGCGATCGAGCGTCCGGTCGCGTCCGCCGAGGCATGATAGCGTCGCCTCAAGGACTGGTGTTGGAAGATCGTGAGGCTGTCAGTGTCACGGTCCAGAGGGTCACAAGGCAATCGAACTAAGCACTGATCGGTTGCTGAGACTCTGGCGAGTCCTAGTTCAGTTTGCATGGCGACCGCCGAACCAGGCGGATCCGCAAACTGCCCATTGGCACCTTCTGGTTAAAGCTGAAGGCGTTTCCATTCAAGGGCGGGACAGACCCTTCTCAAGCCTGTTTCGCACCATCGGCGTTTTGCCGACCCAGTTTTGCCGACCCAGATGTCACTTGAGTACCACCACCGGCAGGGGTGCGCACTTTGCCCGACGTGATCCGAATACGGACACTCGCCCGCGCTCCCTCCCAGAGCAGCATTGATGTGTTTCATGCAGCTAAGAAAGGCGAATTCTGATGGGACCTGTTTTTTTGGCTCAGGTCTCGATTACGTGGGTGTCGGGTATGCTCCTGGCTCTGCTCTTCGGAGCGGGCTGCACTTACCTGATCCTGCGGCTTCAGGCGAAGGCCAAGCGAACTTCAGCGGACCAGGAAGCGGCCCAAATTATCAAAAGGGCCGAGGACCGCGCAAAGGAGATCGTTCGAGCCGCGGAAGTCGAGACAAAGGCAACATTCCTGGCTCGCCAGGAAAAGTTTGATCAGCAAACAATGGCCACGCGGGCGGAGATCCGCGAGGCTGAAAAGCGAATGGACAAGCGGGAAGACCAACTCGAGCGCAAGCTCGATGTCCTCGGAATTAAAGAAAAGAACGCGGAGAAAATCGAGACACAAGCCAACGCCAAGCTCGCCGAAGCGGAGAAGAAACTCGGGGAAGTCGACCAGCTTTTCGTTCAACAACGCAATGAGCTGCTCAAGGTCGCCCAGCTGTCAATGGACGAGGCCAAAAAGCAACTCATGACGACCCTCTCCCAGGAACTCGAGCACGAGACTGCCGAGCTCATTGCCAGGAAAATAAACGAGGCCCAGGAAGAGTCCGAGGCGAAATCAAGAGAAGTCGTCGTTACGGCCATCCAGCGGTACGCCGCGCCACATACGGCGGAGGCCACGGTCAGCACGATCGATATCCTCTCTGACGAGATGAAAGGCCGCGTCATCGGCCGCGAAGGCCGCAACATCCGGGCATTCGAAAAGGCCACCGGCGTCGACATCATCGTTGACGACACCCCGGGCGTCATCGAGGTCACCTGCTTCGACCCTGTCCGGAAGGAAATCGCCACCCAAGCCATGAACAAGCTCTTGCGCGACGGCAGGATTCATCCGACCCGTATCGAGGAGGTGGTCCAAGAAATCAGCGAGAGCATGGAGAAGCACATCGTCGAACTGGGCAAGAAGGGGGCCATGGAGGCCAACGTCCAGGGTCTCCATCGAAAGCTGATCGAATTGCTCGGAAGGCTGCAGTACCGCACGAGCTATGGCCAGAATGTGTTGCGGCACTCCATCGAAGTTGCCTACCTCTCCCAGGTCATGGCCGACGAATTGGGCCTCGACGGCACCCTGGCCCGGCGATGCGGTCTCTTGCACGACTTGGGCAAGGCCGTGGATCGCGAAGTCGAAGGCGGCCACCCGGCGATCGGCGAAGACATCTGTCGCAAGTTGAACGAGCGATCGGAAGTGCTGAACGCGATTGCGGGACACCACGGCGATGTGCCGGCGACGAGCCCTTACACGCCGCTCGTCGCCGCGGCGGATGCCATCAGCGCCGCCCGACCAGGAAGTAGACGCGAAACCCTGGAGCATTACATCAAGCGACTCCAACAGCTCGAGGGCATCGCCACGACTTTCCGGGGTGTCCAACAAGCCTACGCGATCCAAGCCGGCCGCGAAGTCAGGGTCATCGTGGAGGCGAACAAGGTGGACGATGACAACGCGATGCGAATCGCCCGCGAGATCGCTAAGCGGATTGAAGACGAAATGACCTATCCCGGCGAGGTCAAAGTCACCGTCCTACGGGAGGTCCGGGCAGTGGAGTACGCGAAGTAGCTTCTCAGAGGAAGCATCAGCGAAGTGGCATCAAAGAGGAAGTATCAGCGAGGAAGCATCATATCAGAGCCGGCTCCTGTGGAGCCGGTCCGGGCCGACACGGCCCGGCTCTGATTCGCCGTCCGTTGTCGATCTGGAATCCTCGGTTCTGAAAGATAGCAGACTTCGGCTTCGTTCACATGGTGGACGCCAAGAGGGAGGACATCATGACGTCTCGTTTCAGTCACGGATTTCTGGCTATTTGTCTGTTGACGCTCGGCCTCGCCGTGGCCTACGCCCCGCCGGTTCGGGCCGCCGGCTGCGCCCAGTGGCAGGACGACGATCCCGGGCCGAAGAGCGAAGAGAAAGACAAGAAGAAGAAAAAAAAGAAAAAGAAGAAGTCAGATTCCGGCAAGTCCGCGAAGAGGAAGTCGGACAAAGATGGAGACAAAGACACAAAACGCAAAAAGGGTGACCTTAAGCCGTTCCCGCGCGGACCCCACGAAGAAATCTTCAGAGCCTATGCGGGCGATACCTTCAAGGTCCGCCATACGGATCATTTCGCGGTGCTCTACGACGCCGACAAGAAAGTCGTCAAGGATTTCATCACGCGCCTGGAGAGAACATACGCCGCTGTTCACAAATTTGCCGTCAAGGCAGGCATTGATATCCATTATCCGGAGGAGAAACTCGTCGTCATCTTCTGCCGGACCTTCGACGTATACGACCGACTGAACAAAAAGATCGTCGGGCGAGGTGTCCCGCCCAATGCCGCGGGCCTCTATTGGAGCCACCTCGACTTTTCCATCTTCTACGACTTTGCCCAATCAAAGTCCGTGCTTGACCTGAAAGCCAAGGCCGAAGGGTTGCAGGAGCAGGCACGCCAAGCGAAAAACCGAGAGACAAAAAAAGCCAAATCACGCGAGGCGCGATTCTATCTCAACTATCTCGAAAGCATGTACGATGCTCAGAACCGATCCGTCGTTCAGCACGAGGTGACCCACCAGTTAATGTTCAACTTCCAGGTCCACGCGTCCCCGGGCCCAAACCCACAGTGGTTCGCGGAAGGGCTGGCGACGCAGTTCGAACCGCCCCCCGGCAAGATGGGGTCGGGCATCGCCGTCATCAACCAGCGCCGCCTGCAAGACTTCCGCGAGGCCTACGAGAAGAGCGGACCCGACTTGAGGCAGTTCGTCGCGAAGCACACGCCCGCCTCGGGCATTCTGCCGACTGAGGGTTACGCGGTCTCCTGGGCGCTCACCAATTATCTCATCCGGCGAGAGAAGAAAAACCTGCCCAAGTACATCGCCCTGATAAAAAAGCGCGACCCGACTCAGCCGTTCACGCAGGAGGAAGCGATCGAAATTTTCGAGGCCTGTTTCGGCAAGCTCGACGCCCGTTTCCAATCCAAGTTCCGCAAGTACACTATGAAGCTGCCGTACCGGCCATCCAGATAGCGGGCTGTGTCGCGACGGAGTTTATCACCGAGCCCATGACTCCGAGCGGCAAACGGCGTTGCCGTTCGTAGTGTCGGCCCCCTGTGGCCGACGTCAAGTTCGAGGGGAGCTTCTCCGAAGGGCGTTCTCCGCGCATCCGTCGGCCACGGGGGGCCGACGCTACGCATCATTCGGTATTCAAAGGCACAGCCGATTCTGTCAGGGGCCTTCATCACCCTCATAGCAACACCGACTTGCTATTACGGGCTAAAGCGGTTGAAATGGCCACGGAAATGCCGGTCGCGATCTTCGCCAGACACTGCGCAACGCGCCGGCGGAAAACGATAGCACCCAATTGTGCAGGGCGGCTGGGGCAACCAGCGTATCAAGTGTCGCGACCGACCCATTGTCGGGCGTCGATAACCTGTTGCCGCCAACGCCCCGTGTAACAAGGAGCGAGAATATGTTCGGTGGTGGAAGTTTCATCGGCCTGTACGGGCTCTTCTTCGTCATCAACCTGATTATCCAACTCTTCACCGGCGGGCTGAGTGAGCTGTTCGGAACAGCAGCGGGGTAGAGCGGCCCACGCCGGACAGAACCCTAATAGCGCAAACACGACGCAGAAAACATCATCAGAATCATCTGACAAAGCGTCGCGCGGGTGAGGTTTGCGCCCGGAATCCGCAGCGGCAACCACAGGTTGCCGAATCGCCAACTTTCGCGATTGGAAGGTCAGGAATGTAGAAATATAGGCGCGGGCGGATGCGCGGTTTCGTCTATTCTATTGTGGAGATCGCATTGGTTTTGGAGAGCGGTGTAATGCTTCTCATGCAAAGACTTGGCATCGCCATCCTTGGGCTCTGGTTGATCGGATGTGACAATCGTTCCTCATCAACCGCGAAAGGTCCGTCACCCTCTTCCGTGAACACGACCGCTCCAGCCGGCATGAGCAAGTATCCGTATAATTGCGCGGACGGTGGTCCCTTATAATTGCGCGGACGGTGGTCCCTTCATTTTGCTGCCTGCGGAAGCTGCTGGCGTTTGGACCGGCGTGCCTACGATGCAGGCCGCGTTGAATCCGAAGTACGACTATGGCCGTGCCTGCGCCGCGACGGCGAATTCCCAGTTGGGCGTCATTCCCGTTGGGTCAGCGAAAGCACTCGTCTTTGCGAGCCCACCCATGATCGCGTGGGGAAAATCCGCAGACGGCCTAACAGAGGTTTATTTCCTCGATATGTGGAACACCATGAACCTCGACGCGCTGGTCACAAAAGCCACTGCGGCACTGCCGACCGCTTCCATGACGAACTCCGGCATTAAGCTGCGGTTTCGGAAAGCAGATGCGTTTCTGCTATTTGCAGGTGACACGCCAACCAGCACCGCCTACGGCGTCCATCACGTGTCCATCCAGCCAGGCAAGTACAGAGTGCTCGTCGGCACTTACTCGGTGTCGGGAGAATCCGTCACGATTTACAGGCTGCAACCCTCCGGCTGATCGTATGTGTAACTGATTCGGCAGACTTTCTCGCTACGCTGGGAGCTCCACCAGTTGCAGTAGCATCACCCCATCCCCAATTGCCAGTTTGCGGACCTAACCTTTCCTCCCCGCGACTGTCTATACCTCCGGCAACGCCGCGAGCCGGTTTTCGCGGCAGATAGGATGGTGCGTTATGTCACGTAATCAAAGAAATGTCCTCACCCCGTTGCTCTTGTCACTACTCGCCGCGACGGCACTGCCCGACTCGGCCGCCGGTTCGCCGCCGGGCCAAAGGCTCTCCACGCCGGACGTCGATATCGAATCGCTCTCGGCCGGCATGCACGAAGGGCCTCGCGGCTTGACGCTGAGCATCCGTTACGAAATCGAGATCGAGGATGCAAGCCCTTGGGATCGCTTCGAACTCGTGATGCAAGTCACCGACAATGGTCGGCCGGTACTTGATGGCTTTGGCCGACCGTTGGAAATCACCGCCCCCTTGACGCGTCCCACCGAGGTTGACGACGATGAACTCGAATTCGAAGACAGCCTCACGGTGGATGTCTCCAGCCAGTCCATACGCAATCCCGATCGGCTCCGGCTCTGGGCAACCGTTGTGCGTCTCGCGGACGAACGGATCTGCGAACGAAAAGAGACGTCAATCAAGATGGAACGTGGTGCCGTGGGTCAGCGTTCCTGGGTAGGCTGGCAGGAACCCCCGCGGATCAAAAAGGTCATCAAACGAACGACGCGCCAAGTGACGAAGGTCCGACAAGTGCGTGTTGTGCGTAAGCAGCGAATCGTCCAACCCAAGCCGGTGATTCGGCGCACGGTCATCGGCGGAACGGGGCCACGACGAGGGCGGTAATGAGAACCCGGCATCGAGAAACACACGACAATCTTCAATGGGCCGAGAAGAAATTCTAGGCCCAGTGTGTTTCGCTTTGTCGGTTCTCATTGTTTCTTTCTCCCGCTGGGTCTGACCACGCATTTCTATTGGGTTGACTTCATTGCCGTTGCAGGGCCTTCAGGTTCGCGGATTCCAGCCCCGAGTGAGCCCGAGATTCATCCTCCAAGTCGATGTCCGGTTACAATGCCACCATGAACCGCCGCCGATTAATCCGACGTGTCATTAAGTGGGTCGGGCTCGTGTTCTGCGTGCTGATTGTCGTGGCGTGGGCTGTGAGCCTGAGATGGTGTGTTGCATACGCAGGCATCGATCGGGGGGCATCTGTTGAGTACGGCTTTGCGGTTGTCATTTATCCCTTCACAAAGCCGATTGTGCCAACTCGATGGCAAGTCTGGGGTGCGACGCCCAGAGCACGGAAGGATGGAAACTGGGGACTGACAACGGAAGGGGTATTCCGTGTTCCGGCGCTTGGACTCGGGCAGGGACCTGGAAAGAACGTATTCATACTCCTCCCCCTCTGGATTCCCTTGATCGTACTCGCCATCCCCACGGCGTTCCTGTTCTACCGCGACCGCCGCCGCATCCCACCGGGCCATTGCCAGAAGTGCGGGTACAACCTGACGGGCAACGTGAGCGGCGTGTGCCCGGAATGCGGGAAAGCGATATGAGAATGGCGTGACAGCCTTGACGACCGCCACGCCCGAGGTGTTCAGGTCTCGCCACCCTGTCACCTCAACGCCGCAGCGCCGTCGAGGAGCAGCAGGCAGGGGTGGGCGGCTCAGAATCACGGAGACGCAATGCTTACGGCGACGGCGTGAGCCGGTCCACAAATCCTGGAATGTCAGACCCATTCAGAGTCTCATCGCCATTCTGGTCAAACATACAGACAAACACAGGGTCCGGCACATCCGCCAGTAGTTGGGCCAAGAACAAACTCACATCCGTAAACTCCAGCTGGCAAGCATCCGGCACGCCGTTGTCATCGCAATCCGGACCGCACTCGCTGCCGTGTCCCAGGAAGGTGCCGCTGCAGATTGCTTCCCAGACCTCGTCGAGACAGTACGGCGCTTCATCGATGCAGCATGCGCCGATCCGCAGCTCATCAATGCAGGCGGACATGTTGGCGACAAGCTGGGCTGTATCACCGGTGGTAAAGTCGCCACCCGTGTTGCCGGGCGAGTAATACACACGCCGGTCGGCACGCCAGATCACCGCGGGCAGGCCGCTCTCCACGAGGGTCCCGTCGGTCACGGCGCCAGGCCGCGGAATGGCTTCATCCCAGTAGCTCGCGGCATACTCCGTGACCGGCCCGGTCGCGTGAACGCAATCCAGGCCGTCGCCGGCATAGGTTCCACCACTGCTGTAGCTCGCCACCGTCACCGGGCAGTACTCCGGTCCCACGATCACTGAGGCATTCGCGCCAGACGGCCAATCGCTAAAAGCTAAGAACGTCCACTGGCCCAGGATGACCGTCCCCCCCACATCGGCGAAGGCCGCGAGCGTGTCACCGAACAGCGTGGCGTCCGCATATTCGTAGTTGGCCCAGGTGAAAACGCACCAGTAGTCCCACAGGTCAGCGTATGTCGGTGTACTCACGCGGGCATCCCAGTAGTCACACGGTACGCCGGCGATCGCGGCGACTTCCGCACGCCACGCCGGGTTGTCCGGCTGCGACGGGGCGTAGAGGATGCCGTAGCCCGGCGGGCCGCACGGCGGCGTAAACGGATCCGGAACACAATCGACGCCCGCGATGAACCGGCCGGGACAGTTCGCCTCTAACTCGATCGTGCAGGTCCCCGTGTCATCATCGCAGCACGCGCCTATCTCTCTGTCACCTGGCGATGCCGGGCCGGTGTCCTGCTCCGCGCGCAGAACATGCCTGGTGGAAAGCACCGGCCGCGACTCACTTGTGTTCAGCATCTGTGATTCGGGCTGTTGCACACGAGCGTCCGGAGTCTTGGCGGCTTGGATGTTTGTTGGACTGTCCACACGGCGCTGCGCATGGGCCGCATCGGCTCCTCCAGCCAGAAGCAACCCACTCATCACCACAATTAGGTTCGGGATTCTGCTTAATGCTGACATTTCTACTCCTCCTACGATGGCCCGATCCAGATGCGACAGTATGCACACCTGGTGAACCTCAGAAATGAAGACACTGATTATACCGCCAACCGAACGTGTCCGCAAACGTGAAGGAGCCGCTTGATGGTCATTCTATTGGCGTGCAGAAAAAAAAGTGGCAATTAGATTCTCCTCCAGAATCGTAGTAACTACCTGTGTGTCATGTGGTTGCGTGAATTGGAACGATTTGTCCGAAGTGGGACAAATTGGCAGAAATAGGACAAATCGGCGGGATTTCGAGGCTGACGTTGGTGATGGTGCCGGAGGGCCTTGAGTTTGTCAACAACTGCCTTCATAAGAAGTTACGGCAATTGCGGTGAGCTATTCCCATTTATTCCGCTGCCCGGGGGGCGCGCTCATACGCGCGCCGTCTTGCCGAGAAACCGAGTCTCCGACCCGCGCGAGTGCCAGTGCATTTGAGTCTCTCCCAGGCCGAGGTGAGGTGGGCTGGAGCGGGCCGATGGATCCCGCTTTTCCGTCCCACGCGGTCAGGGTGGTCGTGATCACCGTCAGATTACCTACTACGAGGCCCAAGTTGGCGCTGGCGTATGTGACGAAGTTGTCCAGCCAGGATTGGAATCGGGCATCCGGTCCAGGGATGTAGTCAACCATTTGACCAGATCTCCTTTTCGTGCGAGTTGGTGGTAAGTTCTTGAGCCTTTGGCTGCTTGGTGCCAATGGAGGGCATCTTGTGGAGGGGAGGGCGGCGTCGCCAAAGCGGATTCGGCATCATATCGAAGCAGAGTGTCAACCAAGGTGGCATTCGCCTGGCGATCTTCTAGCAGTTTTCTCAGGAGTTATCGTGAGAAAGGGTCGGGAACAGCCGCAGGGTCCGGGGAGGGCCAAGTACTAGGGCGATGTGCGACCGGCCCGCGGCTCACAGGCGGATGGATAATCACGCAGCCACCTTGACTTCAGCGGCGTGCGAGGGACTCCCTCGATACTTGTCTCCGAGGGTGGGATATCGAGGTTGACTTGGAGAACCTGCACGACACCGGAGCTGATTCCTGCGCTACGCATTTGGTGTACACCGCCTTCGCCCTTCGGCCTTGAGGTGGCTCCCGTCACCCTTGTTTCTTCCGTTTCTTCTTCGACGTCCGCCTGGGTGGGTCGGGGATTATTTCAAGCAGGTCGCCAAAGTCGACGCTGAGCGCGAGGCAGATCTTCTCAAGCGTGGCGATAGTCGCGTTGTAACCGAGGCGCTTGCCTATGACTTCCAGTGTGCCCTTCGCAATCCCCGTGCGTTCGGACAGAATCTGGTACGTCATACGCTCGCCGGTCCGGCGTTTGTACGCCTGAATCACTTCTCGGAGTTTGATCGCAACCATGATATGGGCTCCATGAGCCCGGAAGTGGGCTCCGCGATCCTTTTTTTGCTTGCCCACTCACGGAACTTGGTGTATATTACTGGCAGACCCGATTGAAGGCTACGGGAGTACCGGCAGCCTACAACCCGGATAGCTCGGCCGGGCTAGGTTCCGCGTTTATCGTGCGGGCGCTGTCCGGTGCGCGGGGTTGTGAGTCGGCTTGGCGCTTTGCCTAAGGTCTTTGGCGTATTAGGTGGCGTTCGTTCTCTTTTGGAACCATCAGCAATCCGCCGTCAGCACGGAAAGGGCTTGGAGTGCGCGCTGAACGCGAATGATGAACAGTGAAAGCCGAAAAGCTGATTGGTGACGGCTGACAACTCGAAGTCTTGAGGCATGTTGAAGGCAGGAACGATGGAAGAGGGTGACAAGGTGCTGATGCTCGATTTGACTGTCCGGTGCAGTGCCTGGCTGCCTATGGTGTTCAAGTTCTGGATGGCTGAACTGGCCCGAGACCCTCTGCGCCGTGCGGCGGAGAGGGCGAGAAAAGTGAGGCATGATGGCGGCGATCAGACTTCCCCTTGATCGATCGGCGATCCCGCGACCGTTCATGTCGCTCCAGGCGGCAGCCGTGGCGTTGGATCGGTCTGTCGGCCACGTTAGGCGTTTGTGTGGGCAACGCTGGCAACCTGAGGGGCTTGCCCATAAGCACTGCGGGGAGTGGATCGTACACCCGGCTGCTGATCCCAGGTTGGATGATCAACGGGGCTGCAGTGGTCGCGACCTGGAGCAGTTGGGGCAACTTCGTCTCGACGGGGTTAAGGCCGAGCACCTGGAGATTGCCCAACGTCGCCGAAACATCCTGCGGCGGTTTGAGGCGTTCGATGAGCATTGTCATATCGCGACCGCTTTCCAACGATTCGTGGACTTGTTGCGGTCCGAAGGTCTCATTCCATGCCCTGGAATCCAGCGTGTAAGTCTGACCACGTTGTATCGCTGGCGGCGTCACTATCGTCAGCACGGTCTCCGCGGGCTGGTCCCGCAGTTCGGCAAGCGGGGGCGGAAGAGACACGAGATTGGCAAGGATGCATGGGCGTTCTTCCATCACTTGATCCTCGGAGGCAACAGCATCGGCGTGGCTCAGGCTCACACGCTGACGCTTGGCGAGATCGAGCGGCACCACCGGGGAGAGGCCGGCTGGGAGTGGCCGTCGAAGGCGGTCATCGAGAATGCCGCGCGGCGACGGATCAGTCGGAGTGCCAGGACCTTGGCCAACAAGGGACTCCGCGCCTTCGACGCCGTGTACATCCCCAAGGCTTGTCGGGACGTGGAATCGATCGCCTCATGCGAAGAGTGGGATGGTGACGAACGCACACTCGATGTGATGGTCAGGGTGTTGACCAGCCGGGGATGGCAGCCTCGTCGGAATGTCATTATCACCGCTTGGCGGGACATGCGTTCATAGTTGACGCCAGCAAGGATCGCTTCGCGGTGGAAGGCCGCAAAGACCTGTCCGAACACGTCGCGGACTATCTCACGCACTGCCGGCACGTCGGACACGCCGAGAAGCACGTCGACGAGAAGGCGCGGCACCTGGATCGGCTCTTGGCGGGGACGGGCGCCACGCGATTGCAGGAGTTGACGGCCGACGCGCTGGAGCGGCTGCTTCGGACAATGCGGGAAGACGGCCTATCAGCGCGGACGGTGAACTTCGCCCGACAAGTTGCCGTTGCGTTCGTGTCGTGGTGCGTCAAAACAGGACGCGCCGAAACAAACGCGCTTGCGGTGGTTCCCAAGCTGGACGAGTCGCGAGACCGGCGACGTGTTCGCAGACCGTTGACTGACGAGGAACTCGGTCGCCTCCTGGCTGTAGCGCACGAGCGCGGACGGGCCGCATGGTACATGGCGGCGGTGTTTGCCGGGCTCCGCAGAGGCGACCTTGTGAGGCTGACGTGGCGGGACATCGACTTTGCTGAGGGGACAATCACGATCCGAGGCGGCAAGGCGAGGCGCGTCGACGTCGTGCCGATGCACGGGCAGCTTGCCGAAGAGCTGCGCCGAAGACTCGACAACGCGCCGGCCCTGCCGTCCACGAGGGTCTTCCCGGAAGCCGTCACCGCACGGACCGTCCTGAAAGACTTTGAACGTGCAGGACTCGCACGCCGAGAAGTCGTCACGGACGAACAAGGCGAACCCGTGATGATCGGCAAGGGCAGGCGGCGGCGTCCGAAGACTCGGATCGTTACCGACGATGACGAGGGCCGCGTGATTGATCTTCATGCGATGCGAACCACACTCGGGACGAATCTCGCCCGTGCTCGTGTCGCTCCGCAGATCGCCCAGCGGATCATGCGGCACAGCGACTACCGAACGACGTTGAAGCACTACACCGTTCTTGGCCTGACCGACACTGCGGCGGCTATCGAGAGTCTTCCCGCCGTCCGACCGGACGACCGGCAGGCGGCGCGGGCAACAGGGACTGACCATGCAGCGGCTTGTTCCGACCCCCCGCAATACCCCCAGCAGTTGCAGCGCGAATCGGTGCGAAACGGTGCGAGTGCTTGCGATCCTGGCGACAACCGATCACGATCCGACGAACGCGGCGGATCGCCGCAAAGTACGTGTGTTGCGAAAGATAACGAGACGGTGCGACGCGGTGCGAAAGTTGACAGAACAGCGGGCGACGAGACTCGAACTCGCAACATCCAGCTTGGAAGGCTGGTGCTCTACCATTGAGCTACACCCGCAGGTCCGCCGGTCGCCTGGGTTCGCACGACTGGCCTGAGCACCCTACTCTAATAGTGTTCGCGGGTCACTGCAATGGGTGTAAGAAGTCGGGTAGTGGTATCGTTTCATAGCGGGATGCCGTGGGGCTCAAGGCGACCAGGGTCTCGTGGTACTGCTTTCTTCCCATGGCCCTGAGGCGACAGGGAGGGTGCCTGCGTTAGCCCGCCTTTCTCACCAGTGGGAGTCTTCGGGTTTTCCGAGGCGTCTTTGC
>CAZTAR010000072.1:0-14151 GCA_964611695.1 uncultured Planctomycetaceae bacterium
TCATGTGGGACGAGTATTGCAGTTGGTACATCGAGATGGTCAAGTCGCGGTTGTTCGACGGCAATCGCAGCGGAATCGAGCAAAGCAACACCCAGAGCAGCGCCGCACAAGGAGCCAACCCCCAGCCCCGGTCGGAAGACCGGGGTTCCGCCCAGCAAGTGCTCGTCCACGTCCTCGACCAACTCCTGCGAATGCTCCATCCGTTCATCCCGTTCGTGACAGAGGCGACGTGGGAGAAGTTGAACGAGGCGGCGCCGAAACGCGGTATGCGGACGATCAGTGACGGCGAACCGGCACTCATCACGGCGGCGTGGCCACAGGTGAATGCGGCGCTTCGAGACGAACAAGTTGAAGCGGACATGGCGGTGTTGCACGCGATCATCAAGAGCGTGCGCGAAATCCGAACGGACGTAAACGACTTCCGCGGGCGGAACAAGGAGCCTTCGGTTCGGACGCTGCCCAGCGCGACGGTGCGCGCCGATCCGGCGACATGCCGACTGGTAGAAACATACCAGGCGTTCGTGATGCCGTTGGCGGGATGCGATGCGTTGGAGACTGGGACAGAGGCTGTCAAGCCCAAGGGGGCGATGGGTCGAGTTGAGGGTAAGGTAGAAGTTTACGTGCCTGTTTCGGCGTTGGTGGACCTGGCGAAGGTGAAGGAAGCGGAGCAAGGGAAACTAGAAGAGATTCGTGGCGTGCTTGCGCGTGCGGAGAAGCAACTCGCCAACGAGAACTTCGTGAAGCGGGCCGACCCCACCGTAGTTGCGCAAGCACAACAGCGCGCCGCCGATTTGTCAAGTCAGATTCGTCTCATAGAACAACACCTGTCCGACTTGGAGTAAACGCCCTGAAATCAAGGCGTTGCGTCGGGCCTTGCATTCCCGGGGACATGCGATTAGGCTCTGTTCAGGACGACGCGGAGGCTACATCCCATGGAAGTGCGGGTCGATCTTGCCAGGATCGTGATACAAGATACGAGCGATCAGCAGATCATCTTCCTGCGCGAGCATGACGGTGAGCGAGAGTTCCCGATCGTGATCGGTGACGCCGAGGCGCTGGCCATCGACCGTCGTCTGAAGGGATACAAACGCGCGCGTCCGATGACGCACGACCTCATGTCCGACATCATTCAGGTACTCGGCGCGGAACTCGAAAAAATCGTCGTCAACGACTTGAAAAACCATACGTTCTACGCAAAATTAGTTTTGCGTTCTCGTGAGGAGGTTATCGAGATCGACTCACGGCCTTCTGACGCAATCGCACTCGGTGTGGCGAGTGATACCGCGATATTCGTGAATGAACACGTCTTGCGTGAAGTGTGCCAGTAATGACGGTATCGCGAATCGAACGAATCGAAGGAATCTAACGAAGCACAGGTCGAAACGGTAATGGCGCAAACGGAACACTCGCTCGCGATGATGCCGCGTTTTCTCGCCCACCTGAGAGAAACGCACCTGAAGCACCCTCGCAAGGGAGGCGAGTTGGCCGTGAGTCAGTGCCCGGCCGTCGTGGATGTCATGGGCGGAATCGGCGAGGACACAGGCTCGTTGGTCCTGACCGCCACGGTATCCAAGTCCTTCATCGCAGCCGCCTGGCAAACACAGGATCGTCTCCTTCGCGTTCGCTTCGCAGACGAATCCGATGGATATGAACGAACCGACGGGGGGTCGCTTTTTGACTTCAGCCTCCCAATCGCGGACATCCACAACGTGGAGCTGACCGCCGAGGTTTTGTTTGATCGATGTCGCGAAGCCGGGAGCGGCTGGGCCGCAGTGACTTGTCTCACCGTCGCCAAGGCGGTCCGCGCGTCCATGATTCCAAGCAGCGACTCGGGCCTGATGATTCTGCTGCAATCAGACTTCTCGCCACAGACCGATCTCGGCCGACCCGCCGTGCAGGCTGCCGCGACGATCGACGTATTGTGCAAGCTGTTCGGTTCGAGCGTTGATCGACTCGAGCAAAGCCGCCTGTGCGCGGAGGTGGTCGAACACCACACCGGGCTTTACAGCGTTCGCACCCCGATGGCCGCGTTGTGCGGTTCGCCGGACGCGTCGCTCCTCCAGCTTCGGTTTTATCCTCAGCCGATTTGCCAATCTCTCCAACTGCCGGAAAACATCACGATCATGGCAGCCCGGACGCGCCTTGCCCGCCCCACGACGAGCGGGCGTATGATCAATACGCGCACCTGCACGGAGATGGGCCGGCGGATGATTCTCGCACTCCAGCAGCGGGACGGGATGAGCGTGGACGCGACGCGAAGCCGCTTGTCCTCTATTACGCCTCCGGAGTATGTCGAGCGATACCGCGACAGGATGCCCTCGAAGATCACCGGCACTAAATTTGTCACACAGTTCGGCACGGTTCGGGGTCTCAACGGCAAGATTGACCCGAAGGCGGTGTACAAGGTGCGGTCTCGTGCCGAGCACCACATATACGAAAACCGCCGCGTTCACGACTTCGTCACGCACCTTGCGATGGCCAGGCGAAACGGTTCCGCCGACGCACTCGTGCAGGCGGGCGAGTTGATGTACGCATCTCACTGGAGCCACAGTCAGCGTTGCGGCATCGGTGGTGTCGAGCCGGACCAACTGGTCGGCTTCATCAGAAAGGCCGGGCCGGCCGCCGGTCTCTTCGGCGCAAAGGTCACTTCCGGCGGTGATGGCGGCGAAATCGCGATTTTGATGCGGAGTGACGATCGCGCGCGAGCCGCCCTCGCACGCGCGGTTGCCCAAGCGGAGGAATCGGTCGGCCATAAGATCCACACCTGGGGTGGTTCGCTTGGTGGCGCGGATTTCTTTGAACCGCCAAGCCTCGCTGATCCCGCGGAGACGGCCGAGATTGCGTGATTGCGGCGCACGTCAGATGTGCTTGAGTGGATAAGAGCACCAGCCAACCCACGCGACATCGTGCAACCGTGTCATTCCCGAATCCAGTATTCATACCGGCATAGTCGGCCAGCGTTTACGTAAGAGCTTGTCTCGGTCCGGGAGTGCGTGGAGCGCGGCGACGATTCGTTCGGCCGCGTGTCCGTTGCCGTAGGGATTGGCCATGCCTCGCAAGTCTTCGCGGAATGCGGGTTTGAGGGCTTTGCCAAGGGCCGCCGCGATCTCGCCACGGTCCATCGCTACATCCAACACATTGGCGGATTGCATTCGGCCCGCCTGCCGATCGCCGACGTTGACCACAGGCAGTGAAAAGCAGGCGGCCTCGATGATGCCTGAACTCGAATTACCCAACAGGACGGCAGCGTGCGAGAGGCAACTCCAATAGCGATGTTGCGATAGGGACGTGACTAAGCAGGCATTCTCGCGCAAGGCGACAAACCGTTGCATCGCGTCGCGGATCGCACTGTGACCGACATCGGCATTGGGGCCGATCATCAGCACGTTTGCGTCGATAGAGTGCAGGCCTTGGAGTAGCTCTTCGATTTGCCTCGCCGCGGGCCAGTGATGAAGCGTCTCGGGATGGAACACGACCACCACCGTCGGGCGAGAGAAGTCAATCCCCACGGCGTCACTCAACTCGGAGACGGTCGACGGCTTGAATTCGCGAAGGACGTCAAGCGCGGGTGCGCCGACGGTATGCACGCGCCACGATTCCTCACCCATGCATTTGATGCGTTCGGCATGTTCGGGAAGCGCGGCGAAATGGACGTGCGACAACTTGCTGATCGCGTGGCGGCATTGGTTGTCGTAGGCGCCCTCGGTGATGTCGCCGCCATGCAGGTGGGCGATGGGGATCGTGTGGATGAGGGCCGCTAATGTCGCCGCGAGCATCTCCGTCCGATCGCCGAGAACGAATACGAGATCCGGCAGATTCGTGGCAATCGTTCGCGCGTATTGTTCGACCGCCCCGCCCGCGGTTGCGGCCACCTCGATGGGACCGTCACCGGGGACCAGGTGGTCAACCGCCACCGTGGTCAGTTGCGGAATGTCAGAGAATACGTCGATTGTGTGGCCGAAGCCGGAGGAGAGATGCGTTCCACCCGCCAGACAGGTCACATCCCAGGCCGACTCGGCGGTGAGCGCAGTGAGCAGTGGATGGTAGATGCCGGCGTCGGCTCGGCTCGTGGTAATGCAAGCGATCCTGCGTAGCCAAGCAGGCTCGTGATCGATGGAAGGTGGGGTTGGGGATGTGGGCGTGTTCATCATCGCCGGTCGAGCCTCTCCCCGGCACTTGCCCGCTCATTCGTCATCGAGACGAATACGACCCGAGGAGGCCTCCGGGTTTTGAGCCAGTTCCTCAAGGCGGCCAAGCTGAGCACGAAGAACCTGCGCTTGCGGAGAATTCGGGTACCGTTGGACGATGTTCCGGGCCAACTCGGCGGCCTCAATATATCGACCTTGCCGGGCGCATGCCATGATCTGCGCTTCGATCCGCTGACGCACCTCAATCTCAGCGTTGGCCTCCAGCGTCGGAATCTGCATTCGCAATTCTTCCGAGGCCTCGCTATTCGGGAACCGTTTGACGAAAATCCGCGCGGCGGCGAAAGCCTCTTCCCACCGGCGCGAGCTGACGAATCGCTGGATTTCCGCATTCATGCGGCGCTGCTGCTCCCCCAGGAAATGCCGGTGTTGTCGCTCGACTCGAAGCCAGAGCTGCCTCGCCTCGGCCGAATCCGGGTGGCTCTCCACGAGTTGACGCGCGAGATGACTCGCTCGCTCCCAGGCCGAGATACTCATCAAGTCGTTTACCTGGTTGGTGATGGAACTGACGTTTTCCGACTCGTGCTGTTCGCGCGACTCTTCCAATTGCTCGACTAACTCGGTCACCCACTCTTCATTGGGATACTTGCGCCGCACGGTTTCCGCCACTTCGCGGGCCTGGCCGAAATCTCCCTTTTGGGTGAGAGAGCCGACGAGTACCCGGGCGTTGTGGATTTCTTCCTCTAATAGGCGTTGTCGCTTGTCCCGACGCTCTTCGTGCGACAGAAGCAGACTGTCGCGGATGTCATCCAGGGCGATGAGTAGGTTGTGCTCCTGGTAGTCCGGCGGGCCCAGCGGCGTCATCTGGGAGGAGGCCTCGACATCAGAGGCGGCAGGGACGGAGGAAGAAGTGGCGATCGAGGATGAAATCTCCTCACTCGAACTGAAGGTGGCTCGTGCTTCATCCTGATATTGCTCGATGCGAACCATGGACGCATGAAGGCCGCGAAGGGCTCGGAGCATCGCCGAGAGGCCGAAGAGCAGTCCACCGCTCGCCAACCCCAATAGCACCATCAGCCCCAATTCTCCGAATTCGCTGGCTCCCCAAGTGGACAGGATTGGATTGCGACCTGAGACGCGCATAATCCCGACGATGAGAAACAGGAAGCCCAAAGCACCAGCCAAAATGCGCAGCACCAAGGCGGTCGAGGACCCGTGTCTTCGAGTTCGTGGAGGCCGTGGCTCGATCGGTTGCATTGTCATGGTTTGGCGTAAGCGGTTTCACTCGGGCAGGAAGGTCGTGCTGTCGGTCATCCAAGACCGCCCCATTTAATCCTACCGCTGCCGCCACACGAATCAAGCGATAACTCGACGCGCATCGCCTTTCCGTGGACGACGACCAATGTGAAAGCCTTTCGACAACATACGTCGGCCACACGGCGACGACGCTGCATTTTCATGTCGTTCGGCCTCCCGCAAAACCTTTCGCAATCAAGGTGCCTACAATGCATCTACACCGAATTCGCCCTTTGTGTTCGCGTGCATTTGATGAGAGGGTCCGATAGCATCTGTACCATGAGCATGCCTAATGAAATCAAACTGAATCCCCCGGCGGGACCGATCGACCGTACTATCTGCCTGCCCGGTAGCAAGAGTATCACAAACCGCGCCATGCTCCTGGCGGCGATTGCCAACGGCACCTCGAATCTCAGCGGGGTGCTGATCGCCGACGACACCCGATTGATGTCCAACGCCCTTGGCGTTCTCGGCGTGAATGCCGAGTTGGACGAAGAAACTCGGCGAGTCGGCATCAAAGGCTGCGGCGGATTCTGGCCCAGTGCCGAGGGCACGATTGATTGCGGCAACGCCGGGACAGTCATGCGATTCGTCACGGCTGCGTGCTGCATCGGCCAGGGCAACTACCGCCTGGACGGCGTCAAGCGGATGCGCGAAAGACCTATCGGAATGCTTGTCGAGGCATTACACGATCTGGGTGCGACGATCGCCTATGAGAGCCTGTCCGGCTGTTGCCCGTTGACCGTTGCGGCCCGAGGACTGCGAGGCGGCGTGGTGCGATTCAGCCGCGCTCCTTCCAGCCAGTTTCTTTCCGCCATCCTCATGGCAGCGCCGCGAGCCGCGAATGATGTCATGATCGAGATCGCCGGTCCCATGCCCAGCATGCCCTATGTCAAAATGACGCTGGGTGTGATGGAGGCATTCGGCGTATCGGCAGTCGAATACGGGATGCAGAAGTTCATCGTGCCGGGAATGCAGACCTACTCGGCGGCCGACTACGAAGTGGAACCGGATGCTTCCGCGGCATCCTATTTCTTTGCCGCCGCAGCACTCACGGGAGGGCGGATCACGGTCGACGGCCTCGACTCCGAGAGCATCCAGGGCGATATCGGTTTCGTCGATGTTCTGGAAAAGATGGGATGCCAAGTCGAACGCAAACCGAAGAGCACCTCGGTTCGGGGTCCGGAGGATCGGAGACTGTCCGGAATTGATGTGGATTTGAATCACATGCCGGATGTTGCTCCAACCCTCGCCGTGCTCGCAGCGTTTGCGGACGGCCCAACTCGAATCCGCAACGTCGCCAACTTGCGCGTGAAGGAAACCGATCGACTTCAGGCACTCTCAACGGAACTGGGTCGCATGGGGGTCCACACCGAGATCCACAAGGATGGCATCACGGTTCGTCCCAACGGCCAGCCCACCGCTGCCGACATTGAAACGTACGATGATCATCGAATGGCGATGAGCTTTGCACTGGCGGGGCTGCGTCTCGAAGGCGTGGTCATTCGTAATCCCGGATGTGTGAGCAAGACGTTCCCGGAGTTTTTCCAACTGTGGAACGAACTTGTTCTTTGACATTACGCGGCCTCCGGCCAGAACGAAAGGGGTCGAGGGGCCAAGGGGGTCAGGCGATTGAGGGGCAGGGGGGCATTGAGGCCTACGGGGACGCGTACACTGCCACATCTTGCGGGGCATCCAGAGTCTGGAGGACTATTTCGGGGTTGGTACCGTCGAGGTTGGCCCGTTCGATTCGTCCGTCATCGTTCCCGATCGTTCCCTGGACCGACCAGTAGAGCTTGCAGTTGTTGCGGTCTATCGCCACCCCGGTGACGGTGGTGTTGGCGACAATGCGTGTTGCATCGTTGCCGTCGAGGTCCGCAGTGAAGACGCCGCCGGCAGCGCCGAATTCCGCCCAGACCATCAAGTTGTTCTGGGGCCACACTTCGATGTCGAGTGGGTCGGTGGCGTTGGAAATGATCGTGGTGAGCCCACTGCCGTCCAGATTCGCGCGCCGGATAAGATCGGAGCCGGCGCTCGGATTGTGTGAGAAATAGAATCTGGCGTTAAGAGGGTCGACACAAACTCTCGTGATGACGCCGCCGAGACCCGTCACTGCCGTATACGGGTTGTTACCGTCAAGGTCGGTTCGAATGACCACCGAACCCGACTGGTCCGCGCTCCAGAACATCCTACCGTTGGAAAGGTCAAGGACGATGCCGCCGACTTGATCGAGCGTCGGCACCAACACAGTCGGCGTACCGCCGGCAAGGGGAATCCGCTGGATCGAATCATCGTTTGTGCTGGGTCCTTCAGCGGTAAAGAAGATGCGACTGCCGGCCGTGTCGATCGCGATCCCGTCCGTTGTTCCGAGGCCGCTCGTTGTCAGATCAACGAGCATCGTGGGGGTGGCTCCGCTCGCATTGCTCTGCTTGAGTTCGGTGTACTCCGCGACAACGACAACCATCGTCGTCGGGGTTTCGCAGTCGTCGGGAATCTGATTGGCGTTGCAGTCCTGGCTGGTGCCATCAGCGATGTCCTCGGCATCCTCCACGTCGTTCTCGTTGCAGTCGATGAAGCCGGAGGGGTGGATGATGAAGATGATGACGGTGCCGGGCTCGACTTCGGGGCCGAGTTCGATATTCCTCTCCGCCAACACATCACCGACCCGAGCTGTGAGGGGGTTGCCGGACTCGACCGCAACGACATGGATGAGGTTGGTCAATGTCGGGACGACGAGTTCGGTGGATTCGGCTCCTTCGGCGGAAAGATCCCGCACGGTTTCGCGGACGTTATTTTCCCCGACGAAAAAAGTGGCGTTGACCCGCGCATGAAGCTCGGATTCGTTTTCGATGCGGAGAAGCACGAGCTTTGGGTTCTGGCCATCGGTCAGAGAGTCCTGGAGTTGACCTGGACAGTCCATTCCGGCAAAGACCACGCCGGACAGAAGGATCGATTCCCAGATAATCCGTGATTTCTTCCGCATTCGCCTGACCTCAAATACCAAACGGCCTGACGGCTCAGGTGCCCGGGTTGTGCTGTGGAGTATGTGCCGGGAGTTGCTCCGTGGATTGACTCCCGCACAACCAGCGTCCCTTCTCGCTTATCGGCCGTTTGTCTCAAGATAGGGTATGCAAGCCTCTGGAATCGAATCAGAATCTCGGTAATGATCTCTCCGCTGTGATTTTGACGCGTCACACGCGTCAGACGGTGAAGCGGGTGTTGGCGGAAACCGAGGCCGGCCCAACAGATGGAGGATTGTCACAACAATGGCGAAACCGGACAGAAGACCCACACCCCGGAAGTCCACTGAGATCGATCCACCCTCCCGACCGCCGTCGAAGATTCGCTGCGCGATCACCGGCGTTCTGCTAGGGCTGGCCAATCTCGTTCCCGGCATCAGCGGGGGGACCATGGTCCTGATCATGGGCCTGTACGACGAGTTCATTTCGTCAGTGGCGGATGCGACCCGGCTCAAATTCAGCAGAAGAAGCGTGACACTGCTTGCCATCCTGGTGAGTGTCGCGGGGGTTACCATCGCCGGGTTGGCAGGTCCGCTGGCGACCTTGGTCCGCACCCAACAACTTGTCATGTATGCGTTGTTCATTGGAATGACGCTCGGGGGTGTGCCGCTTCTCATCAAAATGATTCGCCCGATTCGACGCCTCACCGGGATCACAATCGCGCTGGGTTTCGTCTTGATGATCGGGATAGCCGCGGATCCAAGTGATGGACCCGAGAATGCCGAAGCTGCCGAAGCTGCCGAGGCTGCCGAGGCTGAGAAAGCGGCACTCAAAAATCGCATCAACGAAGGGGCATTCCCGATCGAATCAGCTCCGGCCCTTGATGTGTTCGCGGGGGTGCTCGGCATGAGCGCGATGGTGCTGCCAGGCGTGTCTGGCGCGTATATGCTATTGCTGTTGGGACGATATGAGCAAATCCTTGCGGCGATCTCGCTGGTCAAAGACTACACTCTTTCCATGGGAGCTTCCGGCGACCTGGCCGCGTTGAGAATACTGATTCCTGTCAGTATCGGTGCATTGCTGAGCCTCGTCGGCGTGACAAACCTGTTGAAGTGGTTCCTTCGTCACCATGAGAAGCCGACCCTCGGCCTGTTGCTTGGCATCGTTCTGGGCTCGGTCGTGGTGCTGTGGCGGAAACTTGGTATTGAAAGCGGCGGCGACGCGGCGATGGCCTGCTTCGTCCTGATTGTGGGCTTCGCCATGACCGTGCTATTGTCTCGCGTCGGCAACAACCGGTGACGGATCGCCGTCACGCTGCCGCTGGGGAGAACAAAAGGTCTATGGGTGGAATATCTGGAGGGAATGATTATTCCGGTAGGGGGGTGATTGTTCTATTCGATTTCTTGCCACTGCTCGCCTCGCCGCTCCTACAATGCCCATGACACAGGCCGTGGAAACCGGGTAATCGGTGTCACATTTTGGCTGCTTGGCTGCGGCTGGCGCATCTCGTTGCGCAATCCGGCGGGTAGTTGCGTCTAGCTCCCGCAATCGACAGACGCGACGAGGCCCCTCGCCATGTTTTTTGTCGGCCGTGACGGGACGAGATTAGGTTTGCACGACCGCCGAAGCTAGTGGGATTACGGGCGAGACGTTGGAGCCACACATTGAATGCGACTGGCAGCCGTGTCGAACTTTGAATCGATTGGGTGGAGAAAATTTTTTGCTACGCGAGCCGTGCCAGTTTGTTGAAGGTCGGGCCCCCGCTAAGGTCAATCTGACGCTTGCCGTGTTGGGTGAGTTGGCGGGAGGGTATCACGAACTCGAATCCTGGGTCGTGATGGTGGATTGGTATGATCGGCTGGAACTGCGTGCCTCCGCGAATCTCTCGCTGACTGTGGAGGGAGACACGGGCCATGCATTACCGAGGACTGAGGGCAACCTCGTTTGGCACGCGGTGGAAGCATTGGCGAAAGCCGCAGGCCGACCGCCCACCGCCTCAATCAAGCTTGAGAAATCGCTGCCCATCGGCGCAGGTTTGGGCGGAGGCAGCAGTGATGCCGCAGCAACGTTATTGGGATTAAACGAGTTGTGGGGCTTGGGCTGGCCCAACGAACGGCTGGCGCCGATTGCGTCTGCCCTCGGCTCAGACGTGCCGCTATTCCTCGAAGATTCGCCGGTCGTCATCCGTGGACGCGGCGAGCGTGTCGAGCGGCTGCGAAACTGCTGGAAAGGCTTCCTGGTCTTGGTGGTGCCCTCCTTCGCGTTGGCAACGCGTGAGGTGTTCGGACGTTATTCAGGCGGTGAGATTCGCCGGGGAGAAAACCCGGCCCCGTGGCAAAACGTCGGACACGACAGCCTGAATACCTCACAGCAGTTGTTTAACGATCTTGAACCCGACGCTTTCAGTGTCGAGCCGAGGCTTGCCCGCCTGCACGGATTGCTCGACGGCTTGGATGGGAGGCCGGTCC
This sequence comes from uncultured Planctomycetaceae bacterium, assembly GCA_964611695.1. GTDB lineage: Bacteria > Planctomycetota > Phycisphaerae > UBA1845 > UTPLA1 > CAZTAR01. Next base: position 10,870 of record CAZTAR010000072.1, read on the forward strand.
GCATGACCGGCAGTGGAAGCAGCCTATTCGCGCTGTTCGATGATGCGAGAAGTGCGGAGTTGTGGCGAGAAGAAGCAGTTCGTCTGGCGGGACAAACGGTGGAATTTCGGGTGGTGCAAACGCTGTAGTGAAGAATGCCAATTCGAGGAGCCGCTCGTGGTTAAACGCCAATCGATCAATCCGGCAATCAAATTGGCAACCAGTCAGCCAATCCGTGGAACAGTGGCTCAGAACCCGCAATGTCAGCCAAAGACACGACCGGCAAGAGGCCGAAGCCACCAAGTTGATCATGGGCTATGGAGATTCTCGACGGCGGAAGCCTCATCAGGCTCATCGCCGTATCAGGGAGCGACCAACGCGTGACACAGGGAGGATGAGGATGAATATTACAGATGTGCGAGTCAAGTTTGTCGGCAACAATTCGGAACGCCTCAAGGCTTTTTGCAGCGTGACGATGGATGGCGATTTCGTTGTCCGCGACCTGAAGATCATCGAAGGGACAAACGGCCCCTTCGTGGCGATGCCTTCTCGGAAGCTGGCCGACCGCTGTTCCAAGTGCGGCTGCAAGAACAACCTGAGGGCTCGCTACTGCAACGAGTGCGGCGTGCGTTTACTGGACGATCGCGTGCCTTGCGACGATCAAGGCCGGGTGAAATTGCATGCCGATGTGGCGCACCCAATCACCATCGCCGGCCGGAGCCACCTTCAAGAGGCCGTCCTCAAAGCGTATGAGGCGGAGGTGGGCCAGCCTCGGAAGTCCGCTGATGAACCGACAGTCGACGAGAATTCGATCGCGGCAGATTTCTCGGAAGACGCGGAATCGGGTTTTTCTGATTCCTCGGAAACAGCAGCGCCACCGTTTTCAGCTTACGAAGAACTCGTTGCGGACTTGAAAGGATCAGCCGTTCGACGGGCCGCCGCACGGAAAGAACGTGACCAGGTTCGAGATGTGTGGGAGAAGTCGCAAGAGACAACCGTTCCTCAAGTTCCCCACGATAAACCTCCTGTGAGCACGCCGAAGCATTCATGTTCTTCGACCGTCGTGAACCGCAGCGAAGAAACCTCTGCCGAGCCGATTGACGATGGATTCGCGAGCGGTATTCTCTGAGAATCCTGATCGCGTGCCTCAGGAGGATCGGAAAGTGAGAAAGGACCCGGGGGGGGCGAGTTGATTGGAATAGACGGAATAGACGGAATGGACGGATTGACCGGTTGACCAGGCTGGTCGAGTTGATCAGAGCCCCATGCGGTTCATTGCGGCCCAATGGAACTTGGCGCGGGAATCCCGAGCCTCCCAAGGCCTTAGTCCCATCTAGCCCAGACCTGCCCCCGAATCAAATACGCCGAACATTGAATTCGTGGGTTCGGCTTGACATAATGGAGTAGGAGGCGGGAAGGTTTTTTAGGACCACTCTGTAGGTGACGAGCCCCCTTTTCACTTGAAGGGCTCAGGGTTGCATGGATGTCCCCGTCAAGTGTCCGGCGGTTCGCTGGCGAGTAGACCGAACGTGCAATATGAACCATGTGGAAACAGGTCGCCATTCCGCGGGCCGGGCGACAAACGGAGGTGCAGGATGCGATTAGGAAACGAAGTGGGATTCGGGCGATGTATTGCTTTGTGCCTGGGAGTGTTGTTGGTGAGTTCCTTGACGACGCCTGCTGGCGCCGAAGAGCTGATTGTGCAAAACGACACGCTCGGCGAGCAGATTCCCGTAGGCGATTTTGTGGCTGGAGAGCATGCGGGTGTCCGCCTGACATCGCCTTGTGACGGCGCGATCGTCGCCGTGCAAATAGTGTGGGGGGCTGTTGTTCCGGGACACCCCGTGAGTCTGGAGCAGGCCATCCACATCTACGAAGGCAACGCCTTTCCGACACCCGGAACAGAGTTGGCGACGCTTGAGGGTCCGGTGTTGGAGCCCGGCTACATCAACGAGTTCAGGTATTTGGACGAAACGCAGACCTTTCCACTGAACGTCCCAGTTCTTAATGGCCAGATGTTCTACGTCACCCTGGAGTTCGCCAATCCGACCGACGTAGGTCCCCCGAATTACGGCCCCAGCGTGGTACGCGATACTGACGGATGCCAGGCAGGCAAGAATGTGATCAAGATTTCCAGTGGTTTTTGGATGAACTCCTGCTCCCTGGGGGTCGTGGGCGATTTTGCCATTCGGGCTATCATCGAATGCCCCGGTGCGACGGGCGCTTGCTGCCATGCCACAGGCATTTGTCAGCCGGATATGTAGGAGGATAGCTGTCAGGCCTTCGGGGATGTATGGCATGAAGGCCTTACGTGCGGCGAAATCACTTGCAACCCGCGCGGCGCCTGCTGCATCGGCGGTGGATGTCTGACGTTGGTCGAGCAAACCCCCTGTGAAGGTGCCGGAGGCATCTACGCCGGTCATGGTACCGATTGCGCTGACGACGTTTGTTTGGCTGGTGCATGTTGCAATCTGCTCACCGGGGGCTGTACGGAAAACTTCGGATTCCAGTGCGACGCGCTCGGCGTGGACTACGATTATCAAGGGCCTGGCACAGTCTGCGATCCCAATCCGTGTGACCAACCCACGGGAGCATGCTGCTTCGGCGAGTTCTGCTTTGCAGACCAGACTGAAGAGCAATGCACCGGCGACTGGCAGGGACCCTGGACCGATTGCGGGCCACCCAATCCGTGTGTGGCCGATCCGTGCGATGGCGTGACCTTTACGCTATGCGACGTGAACGACGACACCGAGGTCAATGGAAATGATATCCAGGACTTCGTGGCGGAGTACCTAAGCCCCACGTCTCCGTCGGTGGCTTTCTGCGCGGCGAATGCGTGCGGCGGTCCGGAGTTGGATGCGGATGATCTGAACGATTTTATCCTGTGCCTGCTCGACCCGACCGGCTATGTGTCCGAATGCCCGTAGGGCGTGCGCACGAATGAATTGAACGAATGCTGAATTCCGAAGGATGGTGCGAATGCGGAAGGGTGGTACGGGTGTCCCGCCCGTAGCCGCAAGGGCAAGATGCCCGGACCGCCCGCATGAATGTGCGACTTATTCATTCGCGGGCTCTTGGTGTTCCGTTGTTCCTTTTCGCCGGAGAACATCGAGAAAAAGCGTCGCGGTTGACGGCCCTGTCGACCGGAGGAGGCCGACGCAATCAGCCAACCAGCAACAACAGCATCGGCCGTGGATCGCGGGGGCGATTCACGGCCGTTTTGATGCGCATCGTGAACCATTAGAGCCTTTTAGATATGAGATGGCATTCTCTGTGGCGGAGATCAGATGGGGATGAAAGCCC
>CAZTAR010000073.1:0-14095 GCA_964611695.1 uncultured Planctomycetaceae bacterium
GCTGGCCATCTTCTTGCCGATGTGGAAGTTGCTCAAGATTGTAGGGACGGCGTGATCGGTTGCACCCGATCCGCGCGTCATGGATCAAACACTGGGTCTGGATTGAACAGGGTTGTCTCGAGGGAGCAGAAGTATGTTAGGAAAGCACATGATTCGTAACCGTCGGGCCGGTTTTACGCTGATCGAGCTTGTCACGGTCATCGTTATCCTTGGCATTTTATCCGCCGTGGCGCTGCCGGTTTATCTCGACTATCGAACAGATGCCAAGTCCGCGGCCTGCAAGGGGGCCCTGGGAGCCTGCCGCGCCGGAATCGCCAACTTCTACGCACATTCGGCAACCCCCGCCGGCGGTGGAACCCTCGCCTATCCCACGCTGACCGAGTTGGAAACCGTCGGCACGGTTATGTTGGACGGCGTTCCGGCCAATCCGTATGACTCGGACAGCACGCCCAATAACGTTGTTGCTTCCTCCAGCGCCAAGGGCACCGTGTCTGGAACGAGCGGCGGCTGGTGCTACAACGCGGCGACTGGCGAGTTCTGGGCGAATACCAATACCGTCAGCGAAAACGCTTTCTAAAACACACTCTGAACCACGAAAGAGTTCGAGTGTGTAGCCCGGGAATCCCCGCCTGTGGCAGCAGTGCCGCAGGCGGTTTAGTAAGCATGCCCAAACACCGGAAGCAATTCCGGCCTGGCTTCAGAGTTTGCGGCATCCTCGCGATAGAGGCGTCACCATGTTTATTATGACGCGCCGGCAAGCTCGATCAGCATTCACACTGATCGAGCTTGTGACCGTGATGGTCGTCCTGGGAATCCTCGCGGTGGCGGTCGGCGGACCGACATTGGCCAATATCGACTCAATGCGGAACAGGGCTGCCGCGTCGAGACTGCTAAGTGATATCCGTTTCACGCAGCGGATCGCACTCAGTTCCGGTCTGAGATCATGGGTCGTCTTCAATGTGGGCGCGGATAGCTACCAGCTCTTCATGGAAGACCCGGCGAATCTGGGGAAGGCCAACCGCCTGCCCGTGACAAGTCCGATGGACCAGACCAGCACGGGAGTGCAATTCGGCGCTGGTGCGTTTACGAATGTCGCGATTTCATCAGTCAATATCAATTCAACCACCGAGTTGGAATTCGATAACTTCGGCACGCCATACGATGGCGGCGGCGTCGCACTGACGGCGGCCGCGACGATCAGCCTGTCGACCGGCGTGAGTGTGACAGTGCAGCCTGTCAGTGGACTTGTGGAGCGAGCGGGATGAGGTCGGAACGATGTTGTCGGCGAAGTGCGACCATTATCGAGGTCGTCATGGCGATCGTGATTCTCTCCGTCGCCTTGCCGCCACTGGTGGCTTCCTTCGCCGACGCCTCCATGCAGTCTGTTCACCCGTCGAACGCTGCCGTGGCTTCGTTCCTGGCCATCGAGCGGATGGAAGAGATCGTCGCTCGCCGATACCGCGACACCGATGGTTACACCGCGATCACCACTGCCAACTTCCCTGCGGAATCGCCGGTGACAAGTTTCCCGGGTTTCGACCGGTCCGTTTCGGTCACTTTCACCGACGCGGCCCTGAACACCGTGGGGAGTGACCAGGGCTACAAACTGATTCGCGTCTCAGTCTCCTGGCACAGCGGCGCGGAGCAAATTCTCATAGAGCATGTGTTTGCGGACTTCTGACGACATGGTTAAGGCGATTGAGAAGACATACGCACGAACCGACCAACCAACTAATCTGGCCACAAATAGAATCCGCGCGCGAACGAACCGGCCCGCCTTCACGCTCATTGAATTAGTCGTGTCGATCAGTGTCGGCGTGATCATCAGCGGCATTGCAGGGTCACTGGTCTGGAACGCCTCGAAACAACTGGCCGAGGTTTCCGCCCGCAGCGAACTTTTCGACCTGGGCTCAGCGTCGATCGAGAAGATGTTCCGATATCTTCGCGAGATTCCGCAGGACGAATGTCCCGCGAATCCCACGCCCTGTCTTCTCGGCAATGCGCAAATCAGTACCGCGACGGCAACGGAGCTTCGCTTTGGAACCACCGGTTTCCGATTCAACGTCGGCGCGAACACGGTGGAGATGACCATCGACAACGCGGTGAATTGGTACGCACTCACCACGGATGTCGGTAACTTCGCTTTCGCCTACTACGACCGTGACGCCAACGGTCTGACGAGCTTCCCGCTTTCGCAAAGCGATCGGGAGGACATTCGCCGGATCAGCGTTGACCTGCAGATGACGCGTTCAGGGCAAACCGCGCAACTCCGCTCCGCGATCTTTCTTCGAAGCTTCATGAACGAGGTGAACAATGCCCCGTAATCAGAACAGAAAATGGTCGCGGAAAGGCGTGGCGATTATCGCTTTCGTCGCGGCGCTCCTCGTGATCGGGACATTTGCGCTGTGGCTCTTTCACTTGACCGCTACGACCGCCACCTCGTCGTTGGGCCACTATTTCAGCTCCTCCGCTTTCTACGCCGCTGAGAGCGGAATCGAAATGGCCGTCCGAGAACTCACCCAAACTCCACCCACTGATATCGACAGTGATGGGACCATCGGGACGATATCAGACAATGGAAACACCGCGGACGATCCCACGATTGCAGGGGGGGCTTTCTACGTAGAGAAAGTCAGTACGAGTCCGCCGACCTATCGGTCTACGGGGAGGCCTGATGTGACGGCCTCACCGTATGCCGGTTTCCGCCGCGTTATCGAAATTGAGACCCAGTAGGGTCTGGACGGCGAAGGGAATGCTACTAGAACGCGGAGACAAGGAAGTCTCATGGCCGGGGAACAGCTACTACTGCAAGTGACCGACAGCGAAGTGAGGCTGGTCCTCGCCGTTGTCGATCACGGAGCCGTCACACTTTCAGAGGGTTGCGCTTTCTGCGTGGCCGATGAGGGACACAGCACACATCCGCTCGATGACGTGACCCTCGTTGATGCACTGGTGGATTTCGTGGCCCAACACGGTTGGAAGGGCCGGGATCTGATCTGCCTGGTTGGAGGTGAGCAGGCAGCGGTTCACTATTACATGATGCCCCCCGTCAAGGGCAACGCCTTGCACCAGGCCGCGCTGTTGAAGCTGGGGCAGCAATTGCATTTTGATGTTGCCGATGCGGTTGTTTCCGTGGATTCCAGCGCTCGTCCCCTGCGTGGTCGCGATGGCAAGGCCGAAAGCGATTCGCAGATACTCGTCAATGTTGCCGCCATTCACAAAGAGCGAGCTTGGAAGGTCGTCGAAACCGCCGCGAGGGCCAAGCTGAACCTCATTTCGATTTCAACGGCACCGTCTACGCTCGCGGCTCTGGCAACAAATGTCATCGACACGGGCAAGGGCTTGGACGCATGTCTCTACCTTGACGAGCGGGCGAGCACATTGATCGTCTTGAACGGCGGGAATCCCTGGGTGGCGACCGAGTTACCCATTTCTCTGGCGGACCTCACGACCGCGCTCATGCGCCCGATTATCGTCGGTGACGACGTCGTGCAACTCGAGGAGGCGGATGCGGTCACCCTCCGAAATGAGGTCGGCATCCCCACACCCGACCAAGAAATCGAATCCTTGAATGTCAATGGCGGTCGACTGTTGCCGTTGCTTGAGCCCGTTCTTCAAAAATTCACAAAACAACTGACGCAATGGATGACCTTTGCCGCAACCGCCGCCGAGAACGGCAAAATCAAGCGGCTCAGAATCGTCGGCCCCGGCGCTGCCGTGCCACGGATTGCCGACGCGCTTGCGGTTCGCCTCACGTGCGAAGTCGATTCGTTCGACTGGCTCTCAGGCGTGGCCAAAACCGCCTCACCCGATTTGGCGGATTCGATCCAGTCGTATGCCTGCGCCATCGGGGCCGCCCGACATCCTCAGAGCCTGCCGGATATGATTCCGCCCGAGCTTCGCAAGCAACGCAGAAATCAGCGTGTTCGCCGCTCGATTGCCTGGTGCGGACCGTTCGTAGCCGCCGCGATCTTCGGCCTGGCCGTTATGTTCGGCGATGTCGGTGCGAAGCTCGGTCCCGAACTCAGGTCTCGAATGGGCCAACTGTCCGACGGGCAGCGTATCGTGCTCGCGAATCAAAAATGGAACGTCGAGCAGCAGGCGATTGACAATCTTCAGAAACAGTTTGATGAGTTTTCGAATGCCACCCCTCATTGGGTGGGGTTGTTCAAAGAACTCTCCATGGTATTGCCCGATGAGTTACAGCTCATTGATTTTGCCGGCAAGGCGAGGAATGAAAACCTGATTGTGACGGTGCAAGCCGCCGTGGTTCCAGGTCCGACCGGACAGGATTTTGACCAAGCCGTTGAGAGCACGCTGTTGAGACTTGACGAGAGTCAGTTCTTCAGCCGAGTGCAGTTACTAGAGGCCAATCGCAAACCGGATCAAGTGCTCGCCGGCGCGACAGGGACGCTCTCGATGGAGTTGAGCCTTGCCTATCCCGGCATGGCTTTGAGGGACTAACCCGTGAAGCAGATTTCCAAACAGCTTGGTGATTGGCTTCCGGCCATTCTCTCTATCTTGGCCGTGGTCATTGCCGCCGGATACGCAGTCACTAAGACAGCGAGCGCCGCCGATGAAATCCGCGAGGCACGCGAACTCGCGCGGACATTGGGCAGCACTGCCGACCAAGTTGCGAAATCCGTCATCACACCTAATCAAATCGACCAACTCAAAGCCCGCCGCAAGGATTTGGAACATCGCATGATGGATGCTCGGAAGCCCGGCCTCATTGTGCCGGAGCTGACAGACGCCTCACGCACCATTGGTCTGGATATCCGTGAGATTCAGCCGGTCAGAGTCAATGGGCCAACAGCGGGAAGGGAAGCCGAGCCTCGGAATCCTCGTTACAGAATTATGGTGAATGGATCGTACATGCAAATCGCCGAGTTCATGGAACTCTGCGAACAACAGCGTCTTCCGGCTCGAGTCAAGGAATTCCGTTTGGCTCGTCGCTCCAAGGATGATTCAGGCAATCCCGAGAAGGCCCTGACGGCCGACATCGTTGTCGAAGTATTCCAGTCAGACGATGCAATGCCACAGGAGGAGGGTGGACACTGATGGACTCTCGAAAAAAGAAAGTCATTGCTGTGCTTTCCATCGCGAGTGCCGTCTTCGTGTGGCGCGTATATGTCGTGATCGCGAAATACCTTCCGGAATCCGCACAGGCACAGACCGCCATCGTGGCGGGAGAGGGAGCAATCGACTCACAGACGCCGGCATCTGCGCTGGCGGAGAGCCGCTTGGCAGAGAGATGGACAGCGCAAAAACGCGTGGCGAATGGCCCCTGGGGAGCCGACCCGTTTGCCGATAAGCCGTGGGTCGTGCAAGTCGCCGAGATCACGGATGAGCCTCAAAAAAGGGTAGAGGTCCGTGGCGGTCCGCCATCGGCCCCTGCGATTCGATTTACCGGGGTCTCGAAGAGCGGAGAACATTGGCTGGCCATCGTGGGGGGGAGCATCGTTCGAGTAGGAGACACTGTTGAAGGAGGGGGCACCGTCGCCGAGATCACGAAGCAATCAATTACATTCGCCTCAGGGTCCTGGACGTTCACATACCATCTTGGATCGGAAGAGGCAATCATCAGTTCACGGGGGGGGGATCAATGATCGGTTCGCGGAAGACCATTTTCTTTTCATTGGCGGTAATGCTCGCGGCCGCCCCTCAACTCGTCTCCGACGAGCACGACCAGGAACCGGCGCTGAAGGGCAGGGCGGGAACAACCGCCGGAGCCTCGACTGTGAAAGCCGCCAAGGCTGCCATTGACGCCGCATTGCACCGTGTGGCATTGGCTGCCGAACATAACGAGCAGACAGAAGCCGAACCGGCCGCAGCGCAACTCGAACCGGCAGAGGCCGAAGTAGCCGTCCAACAAGACGAGCCAGATGACGCCGCGGTAGCCGATGAGCCGGACAAGCCGGATGCAACTCAAGAGAAGCTGATTACGATCCAGACCGCGCGCACGGATATCACTGACGCATTGCGACTCGTCGCCGAGCAGGGCGGTCTCAACCTCATCATCGGCCCGGGTGTCGACGGCGAAGTTTCCCTCCACCTCGAACAAGTGCCAGTCGAGACGGCACTTCGGGCAATCGCGGTGCCCAACGGTTTCGCCTACTCGGTCGAAGGCGGCATCATCACCGTCTCCAGGAAGCCGGAACGGCGAGAAGGAAGGGACGAAGTCGTGGCGCCGCTCCTATTGACCCGCATCTTCAGGCTCCAGTGGCAGGACGCCGAGAAGGTCAGAGATGCACTTGAGTTTGCCCTCTCACCCTACGGGCGTATGAAGGTCCTGAATGAGAATAGCGAAGGCCGCTACGTGGGCGCAAACCTGAACAGCCTGAGCGGAGACATCGAGGATTCCGCCTCGATCCCCAGGGCCGCGTCACCATCAGCAGGTTCGGCGGCTGCTTCAAGCAGCGCTGGCGCTGAACAAGCTCCGAAGAACTCCCGCACGCTGGTCGTGACAGATACGCCGGAGAGCCTGAAGAACATCGCCGACTTGGTCGCGGATCTCGATCGCGTTCCGCCTCAGGTGCTCATCGAGGCGAGGATCGTCGAGATGACCACAGATCTCGAACGGCAGCTCGGAATCGACTGGGACATGAACGTGCTCGCGAACGGGCCTGTCCTCAACCACGAAATGCCGCTCAACTGGCGAGGCGGATTCGCACCCGGCAACCAGATCCGGCACTCTCCCGATGGTACGGTCCAGACGTCAGCCAGCCTTGCCCTCGGCACGATCGATTTCACGAATTTCACCGCCATGCTGCGGATTCACCAGTCAGATTCTTCGATGCGTCTCCTCGCCAACCCAAGGCTCCTGGTCTTCAATAACCACAATGCGAGCATTCTCGTTGGCGAGCGATACCCGATTTTCGAAGCCAACATCACCGACCAAGGCACCCTGACCGAAGCGTTCGACACATACATCCCCGTCGGCATCCAACTCGAAGTCACGCCGACAATCATGACCGATGGCAGAATCAGCATCTTTATCCATCCGGTCACGAGCGCCCTGGGGGATGACGTGATCGGCACCACCGGCCTTCGGGTCCGACGAATCCTCACACGTGAATTAAGCACGCGCGCCCTCATGCACGATGGCCAGACGATTGTGCTCGGTGGCCTCATCAGCGATCGAAAGGCGAGGACCATCAACAAACTGCCAGGCCTGGGCGACATCCCAGTGCTTGATGTCTTCTTCAGGCAGGAAAACCCGCAATCCAACCGCGTCGATCTCCTGGTCTTCATCACCGCTCACGTCGAGCGGGCCCTTGAAATCAGCAAGCGCGATCAGAAGGTCTTCAACAGATACAAACCCCATTTCAAGCATGAGGAACGCCTGCAGGACGTGCCGTTGCATTTCGAGATTCCCACCGAGTACGAGCAACCCAAACCCATGTTTGGCGATCCCTTCGACGCCGAGTTCTTGGATCTCGACGACGAGGTTGGCAAGAACAAAGCCCGCGACAACGAAGCTGGCGAGGATGGGATTGCCAAGGACGAAGCTGGCAAGGATGGAATCCGTGACGACGAGGCGGGTGATGACGAAATTGCCAAGGACGACGCCCAAACAGCCGAGCACAAAACAGCCGATGCTTCTGACAATGAGGAGAGGTTCGGCGAGAAAGTGACGGCAAAGGCGGTCGCCGGCAAGGACAACCATGGCTTGAAAGAGGAAGTGTCCGCCATGCGGCTGGAACCGCGAGAGAACACCCGGTCCGCGCGGACCGAACAGTGGTTATCTTTGCGAGGGTTTGAGACCTGTCCGTGAAATAGCTGATTGGCGGAACTGTTGACAATAGTGCTAATGACGCATCAGCAGGGGAATACTTCGTTTCTCAGACTTTGGCGGCACAATCCAATGCGATGTCATGATTCAACCATACGTGTAATGATGCTGGCCGCGGCGACTTGTCTCTTGTCAGGGACCGCGTGTAACGGCCTCTTCAGCCGGAGTCGCGATACCAAGCCAACCGGTCTGGTCGAGGCGGCCCGAGATGACAAGCCGGCCATGACGCCCGCCGAGCGGCAGCGACGTTTCTCCGCGTGCTATGCCGAAGGTCTCGATCTGGCGGGGCGGGAACAATATGCCCTGGCCATGCATGCGTTCGAAGAGGCTGTCGCGCTGAAACCGACCTCACCGGAAGCGATGTTCAATCTCGGCGCCTGTTATGATGCGACCGGCGATCCGCTCAGGGCCATTAGTATCTACCGCCAAGTCCTCAAGGTGCGTCCTGAGGATTCCGATTGCTACGCGAACCTCGGAACCGCCTTTATCAAGATGTACCACCGAGAACGAAGCCCCGTATGGCGAAAGATGGCGAGAGAGTCATGGCGCCATGCCTTGAAACTGAACACCAATCAGCCGAACGTGAAGGATTTCCTCGCAATGACGGAGGCCATCGACTGAATGTCGAAAGCCTGAACACTCTCAAAACGCGATCGGGGGGGCTCGCACTATGACAACATCCGCAGTAGAACTCGTCGAGAAGATTCGCCGAAATCCGAAGATTCCCGCTCCTTCACACGCAGTCTTTCAGGTTCTGGAACTCACCCGTGATCCGGATTGCGAATCGACCGCCCTGGCGCGGATCATCAGCCGAGACGGCGGACTGACCGCGCAGTTATTACGCCAGGCGAACAGCGCGCTCTACGGATTCACCACGACGACTTCATCCGTGGCCGACGCCTGCACGAGACTCGGCCTCAAACAGGTTCGCGCGGCCGTCATCAATCAACACGTCGTGAATGGGCTCGCCTCCGCACGTCCACCGAAATTTGATCCGCATCGTTATTGGAAGGGCGCCCTGGCGACCAGCGTGGCCGCCAAAGATCTCGCCAAACGGTTCATCCCAAACGCCGCCGAAGACGCCGGCACAGCGGGATTGCTTTGCGATATCGGAATCGGTCTTTTGGCCTTCGGTTCACCAGAGGCATACCAGAGCGTGTGCGATCGCGTGCCACAAATTTTTTCTCGCGAATTCACGCTGGCCGAAAATTCGACACTCGGCGTGACACATTCGGAAATTGGCGCCGCCGTGCTAACCGACTGGGGAATTGAACAAGGCATCATAGACTCCGTGCGGCTGCACCATCATGATCCGCTGACGCCTTCCGAAGAAAAGCTTGCCAAATTCTCACGGATCGTGGCCGCCGCAACGACACTTTCCGCGATCGCGCTCGACGGGTCCGACATGGAATCGGTTGCGGTTCTCTTCGACCATATTGAAGCTCTTGCCCCCAACGCCGACGAGATTGTCTCTAAATTGTTGGAAACACTCGTCCAACATATGCAGACCACCGCCGAATCGTTGGCGGTCGAGATCGGCTCCGTGGATAACATGCAGAGCAACTTCGAGAAACTGATCAACGATTTGCCGAATGTGGACCGGGCGATCTCATTCCGTCCAATGGCACAAGGGTTCGATTGAGCAGCCGCGAAGGTGCCACTGGCGGCTTGCCCGCCAGAGCGACCACGTCAACACATTCAACGCGGTAGCGTCGGCCCCCCGTGGCCGACGGGAACAACCCGTCGCTCGCACTTCACAAAGCCGAACGCGAATCGCATGCTGATGCGCGCGGCTCTGATGAAAACTGGCCACAAATGCTTGTGAATGCTTGGAAAACGAAAAACTCGTAGCGGCCGACGCCCTTGTCGACCGAGGCGAACAGTATGCATTCACCTCCCACCCGGGAGTCGAACGCTACGTTCTTTCGAACAATGCGATTACCTTGTGAACCTGCTGAAGCGGCAGTGCCACCCAACATGCCATCTGTCACGAGTCAAAATGGCGCATGAAGCCGTACTCCGAAGCTTTCAGAGTTTGGCTTGAAGCAAAGAGTCTCTTTGCGATCCCCCGGTGACGGAGTGCAACTTTGTCAGACAGTGCCGTGCACCGGTGCGGTGCACGAACCCTTCTGACAGATCGCTACGAAGGCGTCTGGCCGACCCGGATTTCTTGAGGACGCGGCCGCTGGCCGTCCGGTGACTGTGTCGGGTTGGGTTTGCCGGATTGCTGAATCCCAGGCTTGGGACTGGGTGTCGGAGTGTCGCCGCCAGGCACACTCGGTCGACGAATCGAGGCGTCCGTCGCGGTTTGTCCCACAACGACGTTTCCTACGAAGATAGCGCCGTCAGCGATTTCCAGTCGGTTGGCCCGCAGGTCGCCTTCCATCTTGGCGGTCGCCAGCAAATGGAGCTTCTCCGAGACGACAAGATTCCCCTTGCACTGGCCCTCGACACGAACGTTGCTCGCTTCAACATTCGCAGTGACAACCGCGCCTTCCGCGACATGTAATATGCCCTTGGATGCGATTTGGCCTTCGAATGAACCTTCGATCCGAACACCTTTTTCAAACGAAAGATCCCCCTTGAATTTCGCGTCAGCGCCGATGACTGTTGGAAACTCGCTATTAACGTCGCTCATAGTGGAACGTCCTCCCGGCGCTTGTAGCAGCGCGCGGCTGTTGCTTTTCTGAGTGGTTGAAACTTCCCTCCAATTCAGACGCGCCAGTATAACCGCTTCCGCTGTGATTTCAACTCCCCGGTACGAAGGGAAAGGCAAGGCCTGCCTTCCCGCCGCTCGTCCTTCAAGGGGGACGAACTAAGAATGCGGGGGGAGGTGGGCACATTCTCTGGGGTGCTGAGATCGCCACGACCAAGAACGGCCGAGCATGACGGGGCGGAGGATGATTCAGCAAGTGCTAAACAGGCTTTTATCGGCCGTGACACTTGCCCCGCCGAACCGGCTCATAAGCTACGCAAACAAACCTTCACCATCGGTCCGGCCGAGGACTCTGTTGCCAACTGCGAATCCGTGTCGGCGGCGTTGCGGCGAAGCCTCTGACATTCAAAGAACAACGTGGAACAACTGCCATACAATAGGGGCTCGCCACCGTGGTCGGTTCACCTGGCGCTGGCGTCTGGAGTGTGGTGGCAACCTCGAGCTGCGAGCCGCTGCGCCACACACGATCGATCCGAACGGCGTACTGTTCCGAATACACTCGGCCCAATGTCACGACCAGCACCATTTCGCAAGAAAAATCAACCTGGATGTCAACGATGGGTACCTGCGCCAATGTTTCCGCGTCCCGGATGACAAGTTGCATTGCTCGTGTTTCGTGGCAATGAGTGCCATGAACCTGTCTCAAGATCGCAAGCTCTTCGCACTCTCCCGGGATCTCGCCGATGTCATGCCGAACTTCTCGACAACTGCACGAGAAGATCGCCAATGCGCACAACATCACTGCAAGCATGTGCTCCTGTGTTGGCATCAGATATTTGCGCATCAGTTTCGATTCCTTGAGAGCAGATGAATTGTTTCCGTAGCGGCCGACGCCCCTGTCGGCCGACGCGAATCATGTGTTTTCGACGTCCGACACGGGGATCGAACGCTACTCTGATACGAAAAATGTTTTAATCAACCCTCTGCCTGTGGGTCTTCTCGCAATTCCACCCCGTCTACTGTAGCCGCCGGCCGCATGGCTCTGCAATGGGTGCATACCGATTTGGCGGGGCGAGAGCGCCTTTGCCTTCGCATACCGAAAGTCTTCCTTTTTATCGTGCAATGCCGGGTTTGCCCGTCATTCTCCAAAGGACTAGGATTCAGACAGGTTTTTCGGCTTGAACTGAAGGGTAAAACATCCCCTCGGAAACGCCGAGCGTGACCGTGGATACTACCGGCGGGACGCCGGCGACGAAGCCAACCGTAAAACGCCACGGCCTGCAGACGACGACAAGGGGCGAATCCACGATGCCGTCTACAAAAACGATCTACCTAGAAACCCTGGGTTGCCAGATGAATGCCTTGGACAGCGAACTTGTCCAGGGCGAATTGGCAGCCTGCGGCTTCACGCCAACCGACGACATGATGCGCGCCTCTCTCGTCGTGCTCAACACCTGCTCCGTCCGCCAACACGCGGAAGATAAAATCTATTCCCGACTGGGGCAGCTCAAGGGAGAACCCAATCGAAACCGAGAGCAAATCGTCGCCGTCATTGGCTGCATGGCGGAGCGCGATGCCGAAGGGCTCCTCGCCAAAGCGCCGCACGTGGACATCCTCTGCGGTCCAAACGAATTGCATCGATTCACCGCGATGGTCAAAGACGCCGAGGCAGGACGTCGCCCCGTCGTCTCGCTCTCAGGCGCTATGCGGGATCGCTCATCCGTTCCTTCGCACGAATCCGTCCACACCGACCTTAAATCCCTCGATTCGAGCCGCGCATTCGATTTGTCCGACCACGTCGACACCCCCAAGGTGTTCGGTCGCCGCCAGGCCTACGTCCGCATTACCCGGGGCTGCAACAAGTTCTGTGCCTATTGCGTCGTCCCCTACACACGCGGTCCGGAGGTCCATCGCCACCCGGATCGAATTGTGGCCGAAGTCACGCGTCTTGCGGATATCGGTGTCGTCGAGGTGACACTACTTGGCCAGACTGTCAATCACTACCATCACAAAGAGGATCGTGATTGCGCCGGCACGACCTTCGCCCAGTTGCTCCGCCGCGTGCACGACGAAGTGCCGCAACTGCCGAGACTTCGGTTCGTCACAAGTTATCCGCGAGATTTCACCGAACAAACACTCCAGGTCATGGCCGAAAGCCCTCGGATCTGCAACTACCTCCACCTGCCCGCCCAGAGCGGCAGCAACACTGTTCTTAAAAAGATGAATCGAGGCTACACCGTCGAGGAATACAAATCGCTGATCGAACGAGCCAGAACCGCCATGCCCGATATCTCGCTCGCCGGCGACATGATCGTCGGATTCTGTGGTGAGACTGAGGACGACTATCAACAGAGCCTCGAACTCCTTCGGTTCGCCAGGTACAAAAACTGTTTCGTCTTCAAATACTCGCCACGGCCCGGCACGAAAGCGGCGGAACGCCTGCAAGACAACGTGCCCGAGGAAGTCAAACGCCGGCGAAACAACGAGATGCTCGCCCTTCAGGCGGAGATTTGCATGGACAATCACCGCGCGATGTTCGGCCAAACGGTCGAAGTCCTCGTCGAGGGACGCAGCAAAGCCGCGCGAAAGGCACTCGAAGCGGCCCGACAAGACGAGCCCGGCCAAACGCTTTCCGGACAAGACGAGAAGACTCTAACGCCTTCCAGCCCATTCAACGGCCAATTGGTGGGGCGGACACGTGGCGATCAGATCGTCGTCTTCGTCGGCAAGACTGAGATAATCGGTTCCACCGTTCGCGTCCGCATAACCGAAGCGACGCCCTACACCCTCCAGGGAACCGTCATCGTCCCTTGATGTTGTTGGATCGCCGGCAAGTGCGTAGAATAGTTGTTAGGGCTGCTAACGATTGAGTGTGGCACCGGCGTCTCGCCGTGAGGCAACGGAGATCGGCGTTTTCGCTTCCACCGGCGAGACGCCGGTGCCACAGGCAACCGTGAGTTGCTCTTGCAGACCACTGGGCCGGCCGGGGGCGCTGATTTCGGAGGCCGCTATGTCAGAACCCGTTGATATCCAGAAATTGCTTGCCGCCATGAAAAAACTCGGCGCATCCGACCTGCACCTCAAGGCCGGTTTCCCGCCGTACTATCGCGTGGGGGGGAGCCTTCGCTCCATCAACGTGCCGCCCATGTCCGGCGAGGATATCGACACCTGCATGTCCACCATCATTCCTCCAGGACGACGGGCCGTCTTCGATAAGGTCGGCGACCTCGACTTCTCCACCGAGTTACCCGATGGTGATCGCTTCCGTGTCAACATTTTCAAAGCCGGCGATAAGATGAACTCCGCGATTCGCCGAGTCAACTCCGAGATCCCGACCTACGAGCAGCTCTACCTCCCGCCGATCTACAGAGAGCTGATCGACAGAACGCGAGAGGGGATCATCATCGTCTGCGGCGTCACCGGCTCGGGAAAGAGCACCACCCTCGCCGCGATGCTCCAGCAGATCAACCAGACCCGCCGGTGCAACATCATCACCATCGAGGACCCGATCGAGTTCCTCTTCAAACCGGTCAAGGCGATCGTCTCACAACGCGAGATCGGCATCGACATCCCCGATTACAGCGAAGGCCTCAAGTTCGTCGTCCGCCAGGATCCGGACGTCATCTTCATCGGCGAGATGCGAG
>CAZTAR010000074.1:0-13929 GCA_964611695.1 uncultured Planctomycetaceae bacterium
ACGGGGATCACCCGTTTGTTCGCCCCCCCACAAGGTCGAACGCTGACCGCTTGCTAACGCGCGCGGCTCTGATCTCCGCCACAGAGGATGCCATTTCATATCTAAAAGGCTCTAGCGGTGGGCCAGCGTTCATCATGCTTACCCGCGACTTTGTCGCGTGAAGCATGGCACCCGGCGACTTTGTCGCGTGAAAGCATGGCCCCCGGCACTGGCAGCAAGCTGCCAGTGGCACCTCTTCATAAACGATACCAGTGCCGGTTTTCGCGGCTTCACCGGCGAGACGCCGGCGCCACACTTGGTCTCGTGGCTCATTGCCCCCTCAGCCTTCCACGCCGCTGTCCAGGAATTGTGTCGCCCATTGTTCGACGATTGCCATTCGCCAGATCGGGAGTGCCAGGTCCGCGGCACCCGACTTGAAGCGATTGATGGCCTGTTCCACGCCGGCCTTCTCAAAGCAGCCACGCTCGCGGAACGACTGGGAGGACAATAGGCCCTGCCACCACTCTCGCAACGGGCCTTGCATCCAGTCCGCCGTTGGCGCTGAGAAGCCGATCTTGTCTCGTCGATCCAGCACGCCCGCCGGCACGGTCCGTTGCAATGCTTCTCGCAGCACGGCTTTGGACCGACCGCAGGTAATCTTGTGATTCACCGGCAGGCGCATCGCCAGTTCCACGAGTCGCCGATCCAGTAGGGGTACGCGCGCTTCGATCGAGAAGGCCATTGAATTTCGATCCTCATAACGAAGCAGGCTCGGCAGGCTCTCGCTCAGAAGGATCGACCAAAGGTGACGCGACAGGGCGGGTGTGTGCCATGCGTTATTGAGGCGATCCACCGAATGCATATGCAATGTGTCAAACATCGTCGGCGGCGGTGAAGGTGAAAACAGTTCCCGTGCCAGCCACGGTTGGCGGCGCGCGTTCATGCGGCGGCGCATGCTGTTCCGTAATGTTCTCGGCAGCGAGCGCGCGAAGACGTGGCTCGCCAATTCGGTCGTTCCGAAGCCTGCACGATGCCCGTGACGGAATTCGCGAATGAAGCTCAGGAGGCGTCCTCGCGAGAGCAGGTGTGCCAGGTAGGGTGGCAGTTGTCCTTCGTAGCCGCAGAAAAGTTCGTCGCCGCCCTGTCCGTCGAGAAGGACTGTCACGCCGGTGGCCCGTGCAAGGCCCATCACCGCCCACTGCATGTAGATCGAAGGCGACCCGAAGGGTTGTTCCTGGTGCCACATCAGCGACGCGATGTCGTCCAGCAGTCCGTCGCCTGTCGGTTGTGTCACGTGCCATTGCAGGCCTTCACAAGCTTCGACCACCATCTTCGCATATCGTGTTTCATCCAACGGCGAGTCCGGCAGCCCGGCGGTGAAGGTGTGCTGTGACCAGTTTGACGCGCGACCGTCGCCGGCGGTCCGCATTGCATGGGCGATGGAGACGACGGCGGAACTGTCCAGCCCGCCGGACAGGCATGACCCGACGGCCACGTCGCTTTCCAAATGAGATTCGACCGCGGCGAACAGTCTGGATCGGACATTGAAGACCGCATCGGGGTCGTCCGCGAAGTCGAAGGATGGTTGCCAATACCTTCGCATGTTCCCGTTCACGTCCAACGCCGAACGCACACTGACATCCAACTCCGCCCAACAGCCCGGCGGAATCGACCAGATGTTTTCAAAGAGTGTTTCGTCGGTGTGATCGACCAGGCCTTCGGAGAGGAAGTCTCGGAGCCTCACTTCGTTGACGTCGCGATTCACGCCCGGCAGTGAGAGCAGCGATTTGATCTCGGAGGCGAATGCCACGCCGCCGCCGAACCTGGCGTAATAGAGCGGCTTGATCCCGAAGCGATCCCTTGAGAGCACGACGCGCCGAGCGCCCCAGTCCATGACGGCAAGGGCCCACATTCCTTCGAGTCGTTCGAAGCAATCGCATCCCCACGTGCGATAGGCTGCGAGCAACACTTCCGTATCACTGTTGCCGGCGAATGCCACACCTCTGGCACTTAGCTCCTTTCGAAGTTGTCCGTGGTTGTATATCTCCCCGTTGAACACGATCCAGACCCGGCCGTCCGGCGATGACATCGGTTGGTGCCCGGCCGGCGAGAGGTCCATGATGGCCAGCCGTCTCGCGCCCAGGCCCACGCGCGTCGGCATATGCCCCCACGTGACCGGTTCATCCTTGTCTGCCAAGACGCGCGTGATGACAGGGGAACCCTGTGGGCCGAATACGACCGCGCCGCCGTCGTCCGGTCCTCGGTGGTGCAGGCGTTGGGTCATGCGCACCAGCCAGGCCGGTCCCGCAGGATCAGGCTCATCCAATATCAAACCGGCGATGCCGCACATTGATCGCCTAACCTCCGTGTCCGATGACAGCCCGAAAGAGTTCCGCGTACTTCGATGCGATGGATTCGCCCGAGAATCGGTCCCTTGCACCGGCCGAGATCGATCGCCAATCCCACCGTGAATAGTTGGTCAATAGCCGCGCCACGCCGGTTGCCAGGCTCTCGGCGTTGCCGACTCGTGTGATCTCTCCCTCGTTTTCGCCTACCAATGCTTTGCATCCCGGCGCGTCTGTCGTCACGACCGGTCTTCCCACTGTGAGGGCTTCACAGATTGCAAGCGGGCAATTCTCGCCGTGGCTTGGCAGGACGAGGAAGTGCGACTCTCGCAAACACTCGGCAATCGCCGGTTTGTCACGCAGGCCCTGCATTACTAATTGCCGCGCCAAGCCGGCGTTCTCGAAGCGTTCGCGGATCATCGCTTCCAGTGGGCCGTATCCGATCATGTGCCATTCGATCGCGAATCGTTCGTCGGTTGCCAGTTGAATTGCGGCCTTCACCAACTCGTGGAGACCCTTCAATGCCGTAAAGCGACCGACGAAGAGGGCGCGATACCGCGGGCGACTGTAACCGTCTGTTTCCACTGATGGGGGGGCGATAGCCTGGAAGACAGGGGCGACGGGATTGCCGACTACTGTGATCTCACGGTTGATGCCTGCCGCCTGCATTTGGGACCGCAGTGTTTCGCTCACGGCTATAATCTTTTTGGCACGCGTCAATCCGGATCGAACGTATGACTCGCCTGCGTTTGGGGATAGCACGAGCGAAAACGGTCCCGTGTGTTCGGTGACGACGACTCGGTCGGCGAGTCGATCGGCCAGATGTGTGCATGCCCAGCCGGCGGGAATCGCGCACATCGCGTGCAGCACGTCGGGCTCTCCGTGGCGATCACGGTAGGCCGCCAATCCGTGCCGCAGCCAGCGACGGAATCGTTGCATTTGCAAACAGGGGCGACCGAAAGCTGTGTGCAATCCGCGAATTCGTACTACGGGGATGCCACTGATATCTTCCATCGTTGTGCGGGGCCACCAAGGGATCGATGTGCTTTTTTCCAGATGGCGGAGGCTCACGAGATTGGGGGCGATTATACCTACTGTGGCGCCGGCCTCTGCGTAGGCCAGGGCGTAGTCCACGAAGAAGACGCCTGCGATCGGTTCCTCCGGCGACGGCCACCACGCCGGGACAATGACTACGTGTAGTCCCGTCATTTCTTGCATCGGACCATACTACCATATCCCGGGGGAATGTCCCGCGCCGAAACGAGTCAGTGGCCTGTTCCACAAGCGCCGAACTGTGACTGTCAAGAAGCTGTTCCAAAATCAGGGTGGCACCGGCGTCTCACCGGTGGAATCGTTGATTCACTGAAAGTTTTCTCTGTGGTTTCACCGGCGAGACGCCGGTGCCACAGTTTAAAAACAGCTCCTCATGATGCCGTCCTCGTACGGATGGGAGGGCCTTTGTTGTTGAGTGCTGACCGCTTGCTTACGCGCGCGGCTCTGATCTGGGGCTGACCGCTTGCTTACGCTCGCGGCTCTGATCGGCTGCCACTGTGGGGCGACGCTACTTTGTGCATTGGACGATTGTGATGGCAGATGGTTCAATGCAGTGTGTGACCGAGCACGCCGAACAGTCCGAACGCATGTTGCTGATGGTTTCCTATTGGTATCCGCCGGCAGTCGGCGCGGCGGCGGAGCGGATTCGTTCGTTCGCCGAATACCTGCCGTCGCACGGTTGGGACTGCCATGTGCTTACGTCGCGGCGTCCGGGTGGCGTTCCGGTGTTGTCCGGCGTGACAGTCCACGAAATTTTTGATCGCACCAGCGCCAAAGGTCAGGTCTTCGCGGACTACGATCCCCGAAGGCGACCGTCGAGACTTCGCGGTTTACTGCGAGACTTCCTCTTTCCGGATCGATTCGTGAATTGGCAACGGAGGGCCATTCCGACCGCAAGAACGCTTGTCACCCGGTTTTCCCCGAAGATGATTCTGGCGACTTTTCCTCCGGCGAGTGGAGTGCTTTTGGCACTCAAGGTGAGTCGCGAAACGAGTGTGCCGCTGGTGCTTGACTTTCGCGATCCCTGGTTCGGGCCTGGCGGGTATGAGCCGCGTCGCGCGGCCGCGCGCAAGGCCCATCGGCGACTTCGTGATGAAGCGATCGGCGCGTCAACCGCGGTGATTACGGTCTCCGAGGCGATGGCGGATGCGATCGCCCAGGAACACGCCTACGATCGAGATCGCATATTTGTCATTCCGAATGGCTTCGAAGATCCGTCGCCAGACGATTGCGCGCCGGACCAGGCCGGACGCAACGACGAGGCGTCGAAGTCGGGTACATTGACCATCGCGCACGTCGGCACGGTTATTCCGCGCAACCGGCCCGACCTTTTCTTCCAGTCGCTTAGCGTACTGCTGGGGGAAAAGCGACTTGCCAATGTGACCTTCAGGTTTGTAGGTAATCTCTCCCAGGCCTTTCTTGATGACGTCGGTTTGAGTTCCCAGGTCCAATCGACCGGATTCGTATCACGGCAGGCGGCGCGGCGGGAGATGCAGCAGGCCGACGCCTTGCTCCTCTTGACGGGAGATTATGTGGGGAAATGGGGATACAGCGCCAAGCTCTTTCAGTATGTCCGAACCGGCCGGCCGATTATCTGCCTAGAGGAGCGACCGAACAGCAATGATCGCCGGTTTCTCGAACGGTTTGCCCAAGATCGCGCGTTCTTTGCTCCGCTCGACGAGCCGTGTCGCATCGGTGAGGCGGTTGACACGGTTGGCGCGTACATCGCCGAACACCCGGACCCCGTTTTCAAACCCGTCCCGGGGTTTGAGGCCTATAGTCGGCGCAATCTCGCGGGAAAACTGGCGGGCCTCCTGACGTAGGCTCCGAATTACATCCAGCTTGCGTGTACGGCTGCAACGATCACTGCGGCGGCCGGTTCGAGTTCTTTCATCATTTCCTGCGCCCATTGCATGATGAACGGGATGATCATGATGTTGATGCCGTCGAAGGCGGCGTGGGCGATGATCGCGGGCCAGAGTGTTCGGGAATAGGTGGCGATGATGGCGAGGGCCGTGCCGATTGCCGCGGTTTGCATTACGCCCATCGTTCCCTGGTAGAAGTGCATGAGGCCGAAGACCACACTGCTGATGGCGATGGCGGCCACATTGGATCGTGTCAGGGTTCGAAGTCTGCTGAGGAAGAAGCCGCGAAAGAGGATTTCCTCGTGGATGCCGACGAAGAGCGAGAAGGGAAGGATGAGTGCGATGGGGAAATTCGTTACCATGCCGGCCAACTCGGTTCGCTCCTCCATGACTGTTTCCACGTCGAAGCCCCCCAATGCCATGAAGATCATTCCGCTCATCAGGCTGGCGGCGTAGCAAGCGGGAACGGCTGCGGGAATCGACCAGGCCAGCCTCAGTCCGGTCGGTCTGTTGATGCCGATCGTCGCGGGTGACTGACGCCGCAGGAACAATGTTGCGGTTACCAGGCTCAAACTGAACATGCCCAATAAGACGTTTGTGCCAAACACGCCGATACGGGGAAACCATTCCATCAAAAGAAAGGGAAGGCCGGAGAAACTGATGGCTAGGTAGAATGCTGAGAATGTGCCGGCCACAAGGAGCAGATCGAACGCGGCGGCTGAGCGCGGCATTGCCACGACGGGATAAAGCAACGGTTGAGCCAGCGGCACGGCGACGCCCAGGACGGCCGGAGGATCGATCGGGGGAGAGGCGGGGATCGGCTCCACAGGCAGGGCAAACGGACGGTCTTCAGACGATTCCGGCATTGTATTTCGGCCCTTCAAACACTCATCGTTCCGAGGCTGATCTGATGATGAATGCCAATGACGGCTTGTTTGGCAGTGGCTCCTGGATTAAGAGCACTGGCGGGCGAGCCGCCAGTGGCACCCAGGCCAAGTGGCACCTTGGCGAGAGTGGCACTCTTACGCTGGTGTCCTTTTTCTTCCGTGCGGTGACATAGCCTACCAGCTTGGGGGCAAACCGCAAACCGTCCACCAGAAGAGTGCCGCCCGGTTTTGACGGAATCGCGCAGGATTTTTTTATTGGCGAGTCATCAAAGAGAGTCATCGCGCACATCCTGCCAAAAGGTAGGCAATCCTTGCCGACCGCACAATCGAGCCAAGATGAATGTTGAAACGAGGGATTACACTCCGCTTTGATCGCCTCAGGCCGATCGATGGTTGTTGTTGTTGACAAGGCAATCACGCATGTCACAATGGACCCGATGGCGGATGAAATCAATGTCACACCATTGACACCAGCGGATCGGGCTTGGATGATCGCGCATGCGGATGAGTTGTGGGCGGGGCAGGCCGTCATCAGCCGGGGCGTTGCACACAGGGTGGCGGAATTGCCTGGTTTTATTGCGAGAATCGGCGGGGATCGCTCGGGGTTTGCCACCTACTGGTTGGCGGAGGATGCCTGCGAACTTGTTACGATCGATGCCTTCCGGCAGTTTTGTGGCATCGGAACGGCCCTTCTTCGCGCAGTCAGAGAGGCGGCGGGCGATCGACATCTCTGGCTCATCACCACGAATGACAACATCGACGCGATCCGATTTTATCAACGGCGCGGTTTTGTCCTGACGGCCATCTATCCGAACGCGATTGAAGAGAGTCGGAAGCTGAAGCCGCAAATTCCGCGCGTTGGGAATCACGGCATTCCGATTCGCGATGAACTTCTCTTCACACACTCCCCCGAATGAGTTCCAATCATCGATCGTTCGTTTTGTCTTGCTATTTATAGTCTACCTGGTGTGCCGATTCTTTAGCATCATGAGAATCGACACGAACAACCCATCATGCAAGTCAAACGTGTTCACCCTGTTTGCGGGGAGCCTCCTGTTCTCGATCGCTTTGGGAGGTGTTTCGCCGGCAGACGGCGCGACGATCGGTGTGCTTTCGGACGGCCGTCAGTCGGAGTTTCTGAGTTTGCTCGGGGACAGCTCCGCGCAGGCTCGATTGGCGTTGACGACGGACGGCCACGAACTCATCGAGATATCTTCTCTCAGCCTGCCGGTCCTGAATACCGTGGAGGTGTTGTGGTTGCCGCTGTTGGACCTCGACGAAAGCTATACCGCCCAGGAGCGTACCAACGTCGTGCAATTCGCCTCCAACGGCGGGGCGGTCATCTGGATCGGCGACGCGGACGTCTTCAACGACCCGGACAATTCGTTTCTGACGGTGTTCGGCATGAGCAAACTGTCCGGCAATCTGAACACGGGGCTCGCGCCCACAATCACCGACCACCCCATCGTGACGGGGCCTCACGGCGCGGTGTCTCTCGTTGCGGAGAATGCCGGGTACGGCTTGTTCAGCAGTACGCCGGAGGTCGTTGATGTATTCGCGGGTGATCCAGGGCCGGGGACTTTCGCGGGATTCCTGGATAATGGCAGC
Source organism: uncultured Planctomycetaceae bacterium (assembly GCA_964611695.1). GTDB lineage: Bacteria > Planctomycetota > Phycisphaerae > UBA1845 > UTPLA1 > CAZTAR01. Next base: position 7,738 of record CAZTAR010000074.1, read on the forward strand.
GGTTTCGAGGGGACGGGGCGTGTGGCCTTCATCTGCGACGCTTCGATCTTCGGGCAGTTGCTGGGTGAGAACGACCACGAAGCGTTTCTCCGGAACATCGTGAAGTGGGGAGAATCCGCGTTGGGTTATACGCCGAGTGGTTCACCGGTGAGCACGGGGGACCTGGGTTCGGCCTGCGACGGGTGCGTTTCTCTCGAACTTATTTTCCCGACGGTGACGACGACGGGCGAGACGGCCATCTCGGCGAGCGGGAGTGGTCGCTGCCATTTCCCCGGTGTTGCGTCGGCCGCTTTGCCTGCGGATTTTCTGGGGTACAGTTTCACGGTCACAACGACGGCCACGTATCCCGAACCGGCCGGAATCGCGATGACATTAGTGTACGACGACGAGGAACTGGCATCGCTCGGCATCGCGGACGAAGCGGCGTTGCGGCTGTTTGCGTATGACGCTGTTGGCGAGCAGGTGAGTGAGGTTTTCGCGGCCATTGATACTAACACGGACACGATTACCTGCAATGTTGATCAGCTTGGCACGTTTTTGCTTGGTGCTGCCATCGAGGCGTCGGACTGCAACAGTAACGACATTCCCGATGTGTGTGAGATCGACGAGAACAGCTCGGCTTCGGGCGGACCTTTCTATTGCACGGAGAACTGTGACCCGGACTGCAATGAGAACGGAATCCCGGACGCCTGTGACATTGCGGGCGAGGAGAGTGAGGATTGCAACGGAAACGGTGTGCCCGATGAATGCGAGGCGGACGTGCAACTGACCGTCGCGACCGGCAATGCCGAGGGCGGTTCGACCGTGCCTAGTGGAAGCGCCGCCCGAAGTGTGTGCGAGATTGTCTCCATCACCGCGACGCCGAACGAGGGGTATTGCTTCTCCGGCTGGACTGTGGATGTTGGGGCTGCGCCTGTTGATCCTGCGGCGGCTGTGACAACCGTCATCGCGGATGTGGACAAGACGGTGACCGCCGGCTTCACGCAATTGATCATCGGGCAACCCAGCGACGTTGACGTTTGCGAAGGATTGTCCGCTACGTTTACCGTGTCGGTGCATGAGAACTATGTCGCGTCTGCTCAATACGCCTGGCAGTTTGAAGGCGAACCGGTTGTGGACGGCGGCCCGTTTAGCGGAGCTGAGACGGCTACGCTCTTCATTGATCCGGCCGGTACGGAGCACGGGGGAACCTACACCTGCATCGTCGATTGCGGTTGCGGGACGACGACATCTGATCCGGCGACACTGACGATCAATCTTGAGCCCGTCATCGTTGCCGATCCGGTTGACGCTTCGGTCTGCCCTGGCGATTCGGCTGAATTCGAGGTTGAGGCGTCCGGCACTGCGTTGGTTTATCAGTGGCAAGGCAAGACCGGTGGTGATTTCGCGGACCTTGAAAACGGTGTTCATTATTCGGGGTCGCAGACCGCGACGCTGACGGTGTTGAGCATCACCGCGAATGAGGCGGGGGAGTATCGATGTTTGATTGCCGGTGAGTGCGGCGTGCCTGTCACGAGTGGGTCGGCCGAGCTGATTGTCGGGGAGAGTCTGCAAGTCGTTGCGTCGCCGGAGGATCAAACGGCGTGTCCCGGTGATATGCGGAGTTTTAGTGTTGATGCCAGTGGGACGGGGCTGGTTTACGAATGGCAGTTTGAGGATGCGCAGGGCGGCGGATACGTGATCCTCTCTGACGATGATCATTATAGCGGGGTCGCAACCGCCACCTTGGTTGTGACTGATATCGATTCCACACATGCGGGTGAATACCAGTGCCGCGTTGCCGGCGAGTGCGGGTCGCCCACGTTGAGTGAAGTTGCAACACTGACTGTCAACACGCTTCCCCTTATCGGCTCGACGCCGACGGACCAGTTTGCGTGCCCCGGTGATGATGTTTCGTTCACAATGTCGGCCGGTGGAACAGGTCTGGCGTTTCAATGGCAGTTTGACGGGTCTGGTGATTTTGTTGATCTGGGCGATGACGCGAACACCAGCGGCGCGACATCGTCGATTCTCTCACTCACCGCCATTGATGCGGCTAGGGCCGGGCAGTATCGCTGCGTCGTGTCGGGCGCGTGCGGTGATCCGTTGTCGACCGAGCCTGCTATGCTCACGATCGGCGCGGCGGCGCAGGTCGTGAGCCAGCCGGAGGACCGGTCCGTCTGCCCTGGTGTTACCGTGAACTTCGAGGTCGAGGCGACGGGTACGGACTTGACCTATCAATGGCAATTCAGCAGTGAAGGGGGCGGTCAGGCTTTCGTTGATCTTTTTGACGGCGACCATATTGGCGGCGCTACGAGCCCGACGTTGACGGTTTCGAGTGTCACGACGGAGCACGACGGCGAATACCGTTGTGGCATCATCGCGACGTGCGCGCCCGGCGTGGCTACGAGCTCCGCAGTGCTCGACGTGACTGCCGGCGAGTGTGATTGTAACGACAATGGCATTCCAGATTTTGAAGACATCACGCAGGGGACGAGCCAGGATTGCAACGAGAACGGGATGCCGGACGAATGCGACATCGACGCCGGTGTCAGCGAGGATTGCGACGGCAACACCATTCCGGACGAATGCGACTTGCTTGGCGGGGCCCTGGACTGCAACGAGAACGACGTGCCGGATACATGTGATCTGGCGGGCGGTGAAAGTCAGGATTGTAATGAGGATGGTGTTCCGGACGAGTGTCAACTCGATGGCAACGACTGCAACGGAAACGGTGTGCCGGACGAATGCGATCCGCCCTACGTCGCGGATGCGGGGGACGACTTCTCGGCTTGTGTATCGGTGCCGTCGGAAGAGATGGGGGGGGCCACGGTTGCGAGCGGTTCGACGTCACCTTACACCTACGACTGGCAGGTCATTGCAGGGCCTACCGGCGGCGGGACGATCCTGGGTGAAACGGAGATGCGGCCGAGGTTTGTGGCCACGCTGCCTGGCGAATATACAGTCGAACTAACCGTGTCGGATTCGAGTCAGCCGCCTTGTGTTACGGCCGACGAAGTTGTGATTACGGCGGCCGAAACGATTGTGGACGCGGGCGAACCTTTCACGATGTGCTACGATGCTACGAGCGCGGCACTCGTGCCCGTTGTCAGTGGCGGTGTGCCGCCGTATTCGTGGGTGTGGTCGATTGAGGCGGGCAGCCCCAGCGATTCGGTGGACCAGTTCACCGGAGACGGCCCCAATAGTGAGAATCCGACGTTTTCACCTGAAGCGCCCGGTCAATATGTTCTTCGCGTGACAGTGACGGGTTCGGGGGATCCTGCTTGCGAGGCGACGGACACGGTGGCCGTCAATGCTGTCGGTTTGGTTTTCGACGCGCCGGCGGATTTCGCGATGGGGGTCAACACGGAGTCGGCGCCGCTCGAAGTGATTATTACGTCGAATGGCACGCCGCCGCATACGTACGCCTGGACGATCGAGCCTGGCAGTCCGAACACGGCCCTCTCGCAATTCACCGGCACGGGCCCCGATTCACCGAGTCCGACGTTTCACCCTGTGGCGACGGGCGTCTATTTACTGCGCGTGACGGTCACGGATTCGAGTTCGCCGGGCTGCGTGGTGAGCGAGACGATTCAGGTGACGGTCTCGTCGATGACCGTGGATGCGGGCGATGAGGAGACGGTTTGTGTGGGCGCCGACGGCATGCGATTGTGTTCGACCGTCGATGGCGGATATGGCGCACTCACCTATCTGTGGACGGTTGAGCCGGGCAGTCCGAGCTTGTCTCCCGGTCAGTTCATTGATCCGCATCAATATGCCGCGTCGCCGCTCTTCGTGCCGGCGGCCGTGGGGAACTATCAACTTCGGCTGACTGTCACTGACGATGGCACACCACCCTGTGTGGCGAGCGACGTGTTGATTGTCCGGGCGACGACGATGACGGTGGATGCCGGCGCGGGTTTTGTGACCGAGGCGTTTCACGCGTCACATGGGCTGGGGGCGATTCCGGTCGTCGGCGGGGGGGATGCGCCTTACGTGTATGAGTGGGAGGTTGATTCGGGGGTGGACACGAGCGCGAATCAGTTTAGCGCGACGAACGTCGAGCATCCCTTGTTTACGCCATCGGCGGTGGGGGCGTATCTTCTAAAGGTGACGGTGACCGATGCGAACGGGGCCGGCTGCGCCATCAGCGATTTCGTTATGGTTGAAGCGATCGCTTCCGCGCTGACGCGGCCTGTCAACGCCGAGGGCCGTCTGTTCATGGTCCTGCAGATTGACGCGGCACATACCAAGGGCGAGGTGCGGGTGTGCAATGCACCGCCGGGGGCAAGCGTTTCGGCGGAGCTTCGCGACGATGGCGGATCTGCCAACTTTGACGGGCTTCTCCAATCGCCAAAGCTGAGTCGGCGATTGGTCGTGACGTCTGAGTTGGGGATTCACGAATCCATCAACGTGGTTGTGCTGTACTACGACGAGAGCGAGATCGGGTCACTCGGTGAAGCGGCGTTGCGTTTGCAGTGGTTCAATGGTGGCAGCCGTTGGTGGTTCGTGGCCTCGGACAGTCCGGGGGAGCAAGCACCCTATCCGGTGCGTCCGACACGATATGACCTCGGGCGGCACGGCGTTGATACAAAAAACAACTGTGTGTGGGCCGTTGTGGATTACTGGGGAGAGTTTTCGATCGGCGTTTCATCGGGTGAAGCGTCGCCGGCGGCGCAGTCGAGAAATCCACAACAGGATGCCGACTCCGAGACTCCATCGCTGGTCCCGTTTGCCGGTTTTTGCGGTGGAGGTTTCTTTGCCCCTGTGCTCGCGACATGCCTCGTCGGGGCTTTTTGCCGCCGCCGATTTCGACGACGTTAGAGCAAACTTACTTTTTCCGTAGCGACCGACGCCCCTGTCGGCCGAGGCAAACAGTTTGTATTCCACTTCCGACACGGGGGTTGGACGCTACAAATCAGAGCTGCGCGCGTTCGCATGCGGTCAGTGCTCGACTCTGTGGGGTGTGAGCAAACCGATCGTTCCCGTCGGCCACGGGGGGCCGACGCTACGGCGAAGGGGGCGTCTCATCCTTTCCGTGCGAGGGATGGGACACCCAAGCTGGTGCAATTCGCCATGACGTGTTATAAGGTTTAACAGCCGTGAGGGTGGGGGGAGGTTTGCCCGCTGAAACTCATGAGATCAAAACCCGGGAACCATTTCGCCGGAAGGGCGCCCGAAACGAAGCAGGAGTGAGTTGATGTCTCAGGAAGAGCAGGTGTTGGTCGTCGAGCGGGAGGTTCTCAAACGAGCGGGGATGTTTCAGGGGCTCACGTTTAACGTTGACCACTACTTTGACAGGCTTTTTGCTCATGGCGTGTCGCGCTTCATGCCTAGATCGCAGGCGGAATCCGATCCCGCTTTTAAGCAACTCATTCCCTACGTGGTCATGACGCATGAGGGAAGTGTGCTGAGTTATGTGCGTGGAAAGCGTGCGGGCGAGAAACGACTCCTCGGGCTCCGATCCATCGGCATTGGGGGACACATCAATCCCGTCGACGACGCCTTGCCGTTGTTCAACGCGGATTTCGCGGACACGTACTTCGCCGCCGTGAAACGTGAGGTTGCTGAAGAGGTTTCTGTGGAGACAGGCTACAAGGATCGGGTCGTCGCGCTACTCAACGATGATTCGACTGAAGTCGGCAAGGTGCATCTTGGAATCGTCCATCTGTGGAATCTGGACGGTCCGGATGTCAGCAAGCGAGAGCAGATGATTACGCAGATTTCCTTTATGAGCCCGGCAGAGTTGCATGAGGTTCGGGAGAGCATGGAGACCTGGTCGAGTCTTTGCCTGGATCATCTTGGTGATATGCGGAAAGAAGCCGAAGCCGGGGTGCGGTAGTTCTTCGTGTCGGACTTGGAGAGATGCTGTAGCCTCCGACCTTCGTGTCGGACGGCGAATACCAACCGTTTTCCACGGCCGACAGGGGCGTCGGCCGCTACGGTTGCTTCGTTCCCCCGTGGCCGATGGGGATCACCGATTGGCTTGCACCCCACAAAATCGAGCGCTGACCGCTTGCTGACGCGCGCGGCTCTGATTGGCACATGCTTTGTCATCCGGCGAATGGTGCAAGGTCGAGAATCTTTTTTACCAATCAAGCGGTGACTTCCAGGCTGCTTCCGCCTGGGCTAACGGGAGACTCGCGATCGGTTCTTCGAGTGCCGCCGTCGTGGCACTTTTCGACTTAACACGACAGAAGTGGAACATTGGAT
>CAZTAR010000075.1:0-13896 GCA_964611695.1 uncultured Planctomycetaceae bacterium
GGTGAAGACGGGGTCAAGGGCGCCGGCTTGCCGTGGCGCGGCTCACCACAATGGGATGTTCGCGTTCGTGGTTGCTACCGCTTTCAACCTTGAGGACGGAAGCGAAGTCTGGCGCACCCCAGGAGACGACGTTTCATCGTGGAGCACACCGACAATCGTGCACGAAGGCAAGCAAGTAGAAGTCGTGTGCAAGGGCTACTAACAAGCCTGCGGGCGGTAGCGTCGGCCTTTGTTCTACGTCGCCCACAGGGGGGCGACGGTACCCGCGGATTCGGGCGTCGTCGCGCCGACGGCGTTCCATCGGGCAAACGCGTCGAAGGATTGACGGCGAAACAGGTGGTGGGAATGCGTACCAGGAGTCGCGACAGGAGAGCTGAAATGTGCAGAGCATTGGTCATACTGATAGCGGGTGCCCTGTTGACCAGCGCGCCGGCAAGAGCGGAGGTGATATACACATTGCAGGCACGTCAGGTGGCCTACGAGATCGAGGTCGGGGACATGTATTCCTCCGATGTCTACGAGGATTCGATCCATGCCACCGACTTCGAGCCCTTCAACGAGGGGCTCTACTTCAACGTCGAGTGGCCGGACGGTCCTTGGACCGACGTTGAAGGACGCGCCGCCGTCGGCCAGTTCTCCAGCCTCACCGATACAGGGGTCATCACTTCGGGTGCATCCCACGTGCACGCGTTCGTGGAAGAGGACCAGACTCAGGCCTTCGCCGACGCGAACAGCGAGTCGTCACTCCATGTCGAGTTCGACCTGACCAGCGCCGCCACCGTGAGCCTCTCGGGTGAAACCACTTGGGTACGATCAACGGTTGATCCGCCCCGGGTGGTGTCCCTCCACATTACGTTGTACGAAGGAAGCACGGCGATCTTCTCGCACGTTCGGAATTACACTTACCCCAGCGGCGTGGTGCAAGATGATGGAGACGTGTTCGCGTTCGAGGACGTGTTGGCGGCCGGGAGCTACGTCATCGAGATCATCGCTTATGCGGAAGCCTACTCACACGGACCGTGGCGGCAGTATGCAGAAGGGACCGTCACGTACGACGTGACGATGGCCGTGTCCGTTCACGGCGATATGGACTGCGACGGCGATGTCGACATTGCGGACGACTCACCTCTCTTTATCAAAGCCCTGCTGGACCCGGCCGGCTACGCCCCGCCGCCAGACTGCACCATCGAGCAGGCAGACATGAACGGCGACAAGGCCTACGACGGGCAGGACGTCGCGGGCTTTCTGGCCGCCCTGCTCCCGTGAAGATTGAGGGAGCCCTACCTGCAAGGCGTTTCTGAAGAACCGAAATCTTCAGGCAACCATCGCCCGTAGCGTCGCCCCCGTGGCTGACGAGAAACACGAGTTGTCTACAACGGCCGACCGGGGCGTCGGTCGCTACAAGTCGGATTGCGACTGTTCTAACGATCCGGCAATCCCAGTTGATTTCGCTCACGAGCCGTTCGCTCCGTCGATCGCGCGATACTTGATGACCTGCACACGTTCCAGTGTCACGAGTCCGTCTTTGACCATGTCATCGATGTGCGGCAGCAGTATGTCGATCTTCTCCTTGCTATCCACAATCTCGATCACCATGGGCAGGTCTTCCGATAGCCGCAGGATCTTCGCTGTGTGCAGCCGACTGCCCGCACCGAACCCCATAGGTCCGCGGAGTACCGTGGCGCCGGCCATGTGCAGTTCTCTCGCCTTCATGACGATCGCTTCGTAGAGTGGCCGGCCGTGCCACCTTTCGTTTTCACCGAGAAACACGCGGAGCAAATAGCCGTCTTGAGGGATTTTCATCGCATCACACTCCGAACCACTGTTCGCCCAACCGGTAGCCAATCCAGGCTGACGCCAGCCCGCAACCGTTGCTTAGCAGGACATTCAGTATTGCCAACCGCATTTGGCCCGCGCCAGCCAAGGCGAGCGTCTCCGCGCCAAAAGTCGAGAACGTCGTGAATGCCCCGAGCACGCCGACGAGAATGGCCAGTCGAATCTCCTCGCGAATGAGGTGTGGCCCGGCGAACAGGGCCATGACGAAGCCGATGACCAGACATCCGGAGACGTTCACCACAAGTGTCCCGAGTGGAAATGAACCACTGCCGAGCTTCTGGGCCCAGCCTGACACGGAGTATCGGAGCAATGCGCCGACGCCTCCGCCTACCGCGATCATGACGAGTTTCAGCATCACTTCATTCTCCGCCTTCATGATCCTATCGAGGGTATCTCGCCGAAGGGGAAGGCGCCGGGGAAGTCGGGCTTCTTCACATTCCTCTTGGCGGTCCATCGGTCGATGTTGATTCGATAGACGCACGTGTCCTTCAGCTCTTTTGTGGTCGTGTGGTGATAGTGCTCGTCGGGGCGGAGGTGGGGGAAGTATTTGTCGATGAGGCGTTGGAGGGCTCGCCTGGCTTCTGTTTTGTCCAGGACGATTATTGCGCGGCCGAAGATGATCACGCTGGCGTACTCAATGCTGAAAGCCGAGGCCACGGGCCCCGGAAGGCAGCGGCCCACTTCCGCGACGCAGAAGCTGACACGATCATTGGCGAGAACATTGCGGTGGGAAAGGCCGTCGCGCCCGGAATGCAGGTAGATCGCGTGGACAGAGCTATCGTATTGAAACGTGTTGACGTGCGTGAAGGGCTGGCCGTCCACGCTTGTTGCCCAAATGCCGTATGGGGCGCGTGCCAGACATTCGCGAATCCACGTTTCGTCTCGGACTTCGCGGTCTTGCCGGCGTATCCGCGGCCATTTCGCGTTGTCGGGTTTGTCGGTCATGGGATCAACCCTCTTGGGGGGCACGGTCCTCGCTTGGATTCTCAATCGTGAAAAGCCACCAACGGTTGCGCGGGTTTTCTCCTGACTTGAGGTGGCGGACAGCGTAGAGTGTCATGGCCTCACCGGTGTCGGTGCGAATCCGATAGTAGTGCTTGCGGTAGTATCGCTCGCCGCTGCGGTGCTTGTCGAGTTCGGTGTGTTTCCAGGTTTCGAGGAGGCGGTCGACGGCGTAGTGACGGCCTCGCCAGGTAAAGCCTGTCGGCAAGCCGGGCTGCCCGCGGGCCAAGGCGGCGGCCTCGAAGGTGCCACGGTCGGGCGTAATGGTTTCGGAGACAAATTCGTGAGCGGCGTCTTGGGTGTTGTCGTGTGCGTTGTCGGACAACGTGCTATTCCGGTGAATTCGAGGGGATTAACCCCCTGGTCTCCACGACGTGTTTGACCATCATTTTACGCGAGGTTCATCGTCATGAGGAACTCGGCGTTGCTCTTGACCTTTAACAGCCGGTTGGTTAGCAGTTCCATCGCCTCGACAGGGTTCATGTCGACAAGGACGCGTCGCAGCTTGAAGATCAGTTCCAGTTCCTTGGGGTCGAGAAGGAGTTCTTCTTTTCGTGTGCCGGACGCGGAGATGTCGATGGCGGGCCAGATGCGTTTGTCCACGAGACGGCGGTCAAGATGGAGTTCGCTGTTGCCGGTTCCTTTGAACTCCTCAAAGATGACTTCGTCCATTCGCGAACCAGTGTCGACAAGGGCCGTTCCGACGATCGTGAGGCTGCCCCCTTCTTCCATGTTGCGGGCCGCGCCGAAGAATCGTTTGGGTTTTTGGAGTGCGTTGGCGTCGACACCGCCGGTGAGGATCTTGCCGGAGTGCGGCACCTCGGAGTTGTAGGCCCTGGCCAGTCGGGTGACGGAGTCCAGCAGGATGACGACATCCTGTCCGTACTCGACGAGGCGCTTCGCTTTCTCGATGACCATCTCGGCAACTTGCACGTGACGGCTGGCAGGTTCGTCAAACGTTGAAGAGATGACTTCAGCAGTCGTGTGCCGCTGCATCTCGGTGACCTCCTCAGGCCGTTCGTCGATGAGGAGGACGATGATGTAGCAGTCCGGATGGTTCGCGGCGATGGCATTGGCCATCTTTTGAAGGAGGACTGTTTTGCCGGTACGTGGCGGTGCGACGATGAGCATTCGCTGTCCCATGCCGATTGGCGTGACGATGTCGATGACACGCATGTTGACTTCACTCTGGTCAGTCTCCAGGATGAATCGTCGCGTCGGATGGTGCGGCGTGAGATCTTCAAAGACGGCCTTCTCTGTGACCTTGTCCGGTTCTTCAAAGGAGATCGCCTCGACGCGGAGTAGGGCGAAGTACTTCTCCGATTCTTTCGGAGGTCTGATCTGCCCGGCGACGATGTGGCCGGAGCGGAGTCCAAAGCGTCGAATTTGGGAAGGGCTGATGTAGATATCGTCGGGGCAGGGGATGTAGTTGTATTCCGGGCTTCGAAGGAAACCGAAACCGTCGGGGAGGATTTCGAGGACGCCCTCGCCGTACATCAGGCCGTTCTTGTTGACACGTTCCTTGATGATTTTGAAGATAAGGTCTTGCTTCTTGAGCGCAACGTACTCTGTCACACCCTCCTCTTTGGCGATGTCGTGCAGTTCCGGGATTCCCATCTTTTGCAAGTCTGTAATGTGGAGTTCGCCCCGCTTGACCCTCTCGTAGCGTTCGTGTGTTTCGGCGTCAATGCCGGACTGTGATGTCTTATTGCCGGTGGATTCCGCGGAATCGTCTTTGGCGCCGTTCGTGCCATTGGCTTCCTTGGCCGGCTTATCGGGCTGAACTTCTTCGGCTGACTGGGTGGCTTCGGTCGGCTCATCGAGTGTGTGGTCGGCTTCATCGGGTGTTTCGACAGCGACGGCGGATTCTTCGGTTTCCGCTACGGCTGACTTGTTCTTGGATGTGGCACTGGGGTCTTTCGGCCGCTTCGTTTTCTTGCTGCGGCTTCGCGTCGTGCCTTGCGTTTTGGCCATAATCCAAACCTCCGCTGTTGGGTTGCCGAGAAAATACCCTGCGTATCGGGGCGACCGGCTTGGTCGCCTCACCTCGGCGATCAGGGTGAGCATGCAGTATTGGGGCTCAGGTCTGCTGAGCCACCGCCGACAGTCTATCTATTCGGAATGCGTCTCAGGAAACGTCCGCGGCTGAGACGATTTGTGCAAAAACACCTTCAACTTGCTTTCGCAGAGAGGCCGTGCCGGAGTTGTTTTCACAAACATAATCGGCCCTTGCGCGCTTGATGTCCAGGGGTTGTTGAGATTTTTCTCTTCGCTCCAACTCTCCTTTGGGCCATTTGTTGGAATTCTCGGACCTGGACTTCCGGGTTTCTTCATCTGAATGCACGAACACGACCGCGTCGCACACCAAATCGAGATCCGCTTCGTACAACAAGGGGCTGTCCAACACGATCGCGCAGATGCTTGGCTTCTTCTCCATCGTGGCGATCATGTCGACACGCCGGACGTCAATCCTAGGATGCAGGAGTGCCTCCAAACGGTGCCTCTGAGATGGGTCCGCGAAAACAATCGCCGCGACCTTCTGCCGATCAACCGTCCCGTCGGAGGTCAACACATCTCGACCCCACCAGCGACATAGAACATCCTTTACTTCTCGCCCTTCCAACTCCTTGTGCCCAAGGTCGTCGGACGCGATGACGCCCGCCCCGAGTTCTCCCATGATCTTGGCAACCGTACTTTTTCCCGAGCAGACGCCGCCGGCCAAACCAATGACGGGCTTTCGGTTATGCGCTGATCTTCCGAATGTCGCGCGGCGCCGGTTTTCCATGGGCGTTCAGCTTCTTACCAAAGGCACTGTTCAGCGGGGTAACTTGGTCAGCATCAGCATCCGTCTAGCTCAGCCGGGAGCGGCCCGATCGGTCGAACGGGCGATGAAGTGATACCCATCCTTGGTATCGTCGTGCGGAGGCAACCTACCTCTTATACTAACCGGAAGCACCGAAGGCGTCAACCACCCAAGATGCCAGAATCGTAACAGGATCATCCTTGGATGTCAGGGGTTTTTAGCGCAAAAAACATGCCATCCCAGGCTGGATTGCGGAAATCAGGTTTACCTCCCAGGCAGGATTGCTCTCATCAGGTTTCGGTTTCAGCACTCCTTGCAGCAAGGCGGCCATGCGTGCCCGGGAACCCTATCGTCTTGGCACATTTGGCACCGAGAAAAAGGCTCATTCCTACCCGGAGGAACACTGAGGATGTCGTCATTCATGAAGCGGCGGGGTCGCTGCCGACGTCCCTGTTGGACCCGAGACAGTTGGGTTTATTCGTCGAACAAGGGGGTGGCGACCGCAACGGAAAAAGTGAATCTGCTCTCAGTTATACGTCTGTTGCCTCATGCCGCTAGAACTGCTTTTCAGAGTCCAGGAGAATGTTGATTGGACCATCGTTGGTTGCTTCGACCAACATCATCGCCCCGAATTGCCCAGTGACAACGGCCACTCCCTGCGATCTGAGCTTGTCGCATAGCTGCGTGTAAAGCCGATCGGCGGTTTTCGGCTCCGCCGCGCCTGAGAACGCCGGGCGCCGTCCCTTTCGAACATCCGCCAGAAGCGTAAAGTTGCTGACGACCAAAACGGCTCCCCCTGCCTGGGCGACATCGAGGTTCATCTTGTCCGCGTCGTCCTTGAAGATTCGAAGGTGGCGGATCTTGTCGGCGAGGTAGTTCACGTCCTGCTGACCATCGCCCGCGCCGACGCCAACGTAGACGAGGAGGCCGAGGTCGATCTCGCCGACGACATCCCCATCGACCGTGACCCGGCCGGCGCTGATCCGCTGCACGATCGCTCTCATCCAAGAGTCCTATCGTTATCCAGCGCGTCGGCCAGTTCGACAGCGCGCCTCGCCTTGTCGCGCACGCGATCACGCAAAGTACGAGGTGAGAGAACTTCGACCTGATCCCCGTAGCTGAGAATCCACGACGTGATCTCACTCAGGCCATCCACCCTTGCCTGGAAGAAAAGCCGACCGTCGTCCAGTCGTTTGGTGGCCTGGCTGGTGTGCCAACGGACCTCCTCCACGCTTCTGGCAACGGCGGGAGAGAACCGCAACCGAACCAAAAAAATGCGTCCTTCCGGAATCATTTGCCATGCCGCGCCGAAGTGCTTCTCCTCGTTGAAATGGGCATCGTGTTTGAAGTCTTGGTCGGTGACTTCCACCTCCGTCATGCGGTCGATCTTGAAGGTCCGGACCTCTTGATGCGCGAAACTGTGCGCGATGAGGTACCAGCCTCTTGACATGAAGACGATTCGGAGTGGCTTGAGGAGGATGTCGATGACTTTTCCGTCGAAGACTGAGTCGTACTTGACTTTGATCAGGACGTGCTGGGCCACCGCCTGCTGAACGGACTGGAATCGGTCCGAGATGATTTCGGTCGAGGAGGTCGGAGGCCAGCGGATCGAGATGCCGTCGAGTAGTTCTCCACAATGGTCGATCCAGGAAGCCGGCAGGCTGCTTTCGATTTTCAGGGCCGCGCTGAGTGCGTGGCGATACAACGGATGAACCTGCTGCGAGAGGAATTTCCGTGTGATCAACAAAAGTGCGGCCGCCTCCTCCAACTCCAAATGCAACGGTGGTAGGAAGAACGTATCGGAGATGGAATACTCGCTTCTTTCGCGATCGAATTGATAGGGCACACCGGCTCGTTCCAGCATTTTCAAGTCGCGGAACACCGTCCTCCGCGAAACGCCCAAGCGCTCCGCCAAACTGTCAACACCGAGACCCCGTCCCGACCTGAGCAGGGTAATCAACTTCAGCGGCCGATGGATCCGGTTAACTTCCATGGAAGCCTCGTCAAGAAGAATCGCTGTCGTGGGTCGAGGGTGCGTGTGGTCAGCTTGCTTCATAGACCAAACAGAACATGAGGCCGTTCCGATTGATCGCTTCCATTCTCCCAGCGGCTGATCCTAATCGCCTCGACTCCCGAACCCTGGCAACATTTCCGGCAGCAGTGTTCAATTGCCTATCCATTTTAGCATAACATTGCCGTAGGAACGAAAAAATGTCGTCAGGGCCGCCAGGAGCAGGACTCCTCCGAGCACGAGCATCGCTCTTCGGTGTTCTCGAGTGCCGGCAAAGGCGAACACCGCGCCGAGGATGGCAAGGGTCATCGGCTGGATCCAGTCGGCGGCGGGTCGTTCGGGCGATAGCAGTAGAACGAGCGATCGTATGGGGAATATCAACAGCGCAAGAAGCCAAAGGGGTGGAGAGAAGCTCTTCCATCGCGTTTTTGGCAGAGATTCGGCCAGAACCAGCAACGGCAGACACATCGCACCGAGTACAGATGGCTCGAATTGGACAACCCAGCCTCGAAATGTTGAAGGGGGTGTTCGAAGGGAGACAAAAACAACACAGGCGATCAGAAGAGAAATGGAGAGTGTCGCGTCGGCTGCGGAATCGATCTTGCAGGCACGCCGTCCGGTAAGGCCGGCGAGCACCAGGAGGATACAGACACCGGCGACGAGGTGCGTTCCTGGTACTGTCGCGCTCACCGTAGCGACCAGCCGCGGCCACATCGCCATGCGGAAAGCGACCAGAACAGCCAAGGCGGACAAAAGGAAGACCGCCCGGTGGGTGTGTGGCAGCATTCGGCCGGTCGTCGTCCACGGCACGCCGTCGTGGAGTTGTTGGCGCCAAACGCCGGCCAGCCAGGACCACAAGGCGATCATCAAGACCAAGGCGGCCAACACCGCCATATCGAGTACCGGGACGCGCTTGACATATTCCGTCGCCTCGCCCATCGGCGAGACCAAGATTGCAACGCAGCAGGCAAGCGCGACCACGGAGAGCGTCACAAGCGAGATTCCCAATCCAGCCGTGTTACCGCTCCAGCGGCGATAGGTCATGAACAAACAGGTTACACCTGCTGCCATTGTTGTCATCGAGCCGGCCAACGCCAAAGGCCAAGCAACAGGATGCGGCGACACGATCTGATAAACTCCTAGGATCAAAACCGCCGCCGCGATGACCGATTCCGTCTGGTCATAGGCTGGCCATCGGGAGTACGGCTCGATCAAATCATTCAGGTGATCCGGCCATGCCCGCCGCCGCTTTGCCCGATAGCGAAACTCCTGCCAAAAGGCCGCAACGACCAATAGAAGAGAAAAGCCCAATTGCGTCTGGAAGGCCCATGTCCACCATGCGGGCCGCCATCCCGTCGGCATCCCGCCTCGCATGGGCCAGGAGATACCTTGAGCGGGGAGGGACATTCCCGCCCACCAGGCAATCAGAGCCAGAAGGCATAGCAACTGAACCGGCTGCCATCGCTTGAAACCGGTGGCCATCCCGAGCGCCGCGGCAAGCAACAACACAAGAAGAATCCAGACGCCTCCAATCGGGAGCGTGGCAGCCAAGTGTCTGGGGTCGATCAAATGCAACCACGTTGCAAACATCAATCGATGCGTGATAAGAATAATGGCAACAGCGCCCAACACCCATGATAGTGTCATGCAAGCGTCGGTCGGGGATGTCCGAGGTGAAGACGGTTCGTCAGACTTCCGCCACACCCCGCTCAGCCATCCGCAGCATGCGCACAACGCCGAAAAGACCGCCGCGACAGCCGCACCATCGATTCCGGAAAGACCGCTCAAGGGCAACAAGGTCGAGCCGGCGGAGCCAAACGCACCCATGTGGGACAAGAAGATCACCGGGGACAGCACCCTGTAAAGTCATTTAGCCAATCGCCCCAGCCCCCATGGCTGACGCGGATCGACGATAGGCATTCGTCGCAAAGCCGGACTGGGCAACGTCAGCCGAACTCGGCCACGGTTGAACCGTGACACGCTCAGAAACTATCTCAGAATACCCCAAAACGATGCCAAGCCCAATGTGGCAGCGCCGTCCCGGCGGTGGAAACTCAGGCGAGACGCCTGTGCCACAATTCTGAGATAGTTTTCTAAGGCTGTTCGGAGAGGACCACGTTGTTGTATTCGAGAAGGGTGCCCTGGGCTCGCTCCACGTCCACGATGCCCGCGTTGTAGTTGATGACGGATTGGAGCAGGGCACGCCTCGCCTGCCCCAGTGCGTTCTGGGCGTTCAGAACCGTGTCCAACTCGGCAGGACTCTTGCGCTCCTGGCGTTCCTGCAACGAACGCAGATTCTCAGAGGCCGCGATGACACCCTGGTGGCTCGGGCCGATTTGCTCGTAATTCGTCTCGATGTTTCGCAGGGCGACGCGGCAGTCGGTGATGATGCTGTCCAGGGCATTCTTGTAGGAGAACACCGCTTGGGACTGCTGGAGCGCCGCGATGCGAATACCTGCCCGCTCGCCGCGCTCCCCGAAGTTCCAGCCGAATTCCACGCCGACATACTGATCGATAAAGTTGCCGCCGGTCATCTCGTCGAAGGCGCGATCTGAACTTGGCCCGAGCCCGTTGAGCGTCATCCTGTAGATCACGTCAAGCATGGGCAACGCCTGATTCTTGGCGATACCGAGATTGAGGCGGGCGATGTCCACACCACGTCGTGCCTGGATGATCTCCGGGCGTCGCTGCAATGCCGTTTCCACCGCAGAGTATCGGTCTCGGACGACCGGAACAGTCGTCGGGCTATCCAAGGGGATGATTTCATAGTCGGCCGAAAGCGGCAACTCGGGATCGTTCAGCAGATTGAGAAGCTGATCTTCCGCGTTGCGCACCCGGTTTTTGACGTCGATGTACTCGAACTCGCGTTGCTTGACATTCGCCTCACTCCGGAAGAGGAGCGTTTGGTAGGCATCAAAATCTTTTCGGGCCTCCACTTGCTCATACGTGTGGATGGCGTGCGCGAGAAGTTCGGCGGAGATCACCACGTCTCGACGAGCCCCCACGAGCGACCAGTAGGCTTGTTCCGTATCATTCAGCACCTCGATGACCTGGGCCCTGAACGCCTGCTCATTGCTCTGTCGTTCGAGTTTGCGGATGTTGATCTGGGCTCGGTTGAAGTCGATGCCGAAGTTGCGAAGGATCGGCTGTCGAAGCTCAGCCTGAAAAGCTTGTTGCCACGACGGATTCAACGTCTGGAATTGGAAGCCGGGGTTGTCCATTCGCACCATGGTTTGAGTGAGTGTGACGGAGGCGCCAGTCGCCAGGAGCTTGCGGATTCCACCGGACACGATGGTCGTGTCCGTTTGCGAGGGCGCCAACTGGGACGGGGACGGCTGATCCGTGTTGTTCCGGCTGATGTTGGCGAAGAACGCGGTATCGAACGCCGCCTCGGCCTGAACGACCTGGGCTGTGCTGATCGCCGGGGCGAAACCATCAACCTTAATGTCGTAGTTGTACATCAAGGTACGACGAAGGGCATCCGCCAAGGAGAGCCGGAACTGCGCCGGTCGCTCGATCTGCTTAACGTATCTCCGTGTGTGCTCGAAGATCTTCTCGTATTCGCGCTTAACGTGCGTACTCCAGCGGCCGACCTCCAGTCGCTGTGCCAGCACCTCTTCCATCCTGGTCGGGTCCGGCAGAGCCAACCACAACACGCCGTTGAGCGAAAGTTTCCGCGTCGCGACTTGGCCCGCCAAGTCCGCCGGCGGCGGTTCCTCCATGAGCGGCATATCCGGAGCCAGATCAAACGGCTCCTCTTCGACCATCCGTTTTTCGTATTGCCCGACCTGGATCTCGTCCAGGGTGGTCTCGTTCGATTGGCACCCCCAGACCCATGTTAACAGCATTAAACCGAGCATACATCGAGTGAGGGAAGCACAAGAGAAGGATTGCATAGGGTTCGTCCGAATCCAGAGTATCAATACTGCCACCGTGCCCGAGACCGGACCGGCCGACCTCGGCGGCGTTTCCTCCGCGCTGCGACCGCGCATTCTAGAAGGCTCGCAGCTTGTGTCAAACCAACCGTCGATATCAGTATTACGGCAGAGTCTAACCGTGGCCTGTAACGTTAATACCAGCATGAAGAACGAGTATTGAGCCGGTGGTTCACGAAATGGCTTAGAAGTCGATGAGCATTGGTCCAGAAAGGCGGCACTACACTCAACTGAGGTAAGCTCTAATGGAGCCGCACAATCACTCTGCCCAACGACTTGCCCGACAGCATGGCCTCGATTCGCTGAGGGAGCGATTCAAGATCACACTCTGAAGCAAGAGTCTCCAGATTCGGCACTTTCCACGGTCCGGCAAGATTCGCCCACAGCTTCAGACGACGATTCATAGGATATTCAGCGGAGTCGATTCCGAATAAGGCGACGCCACGGAGAATGAACGGAAAAACGCTGGTCGAGAAGCTGTTCCCGGCGATCATTCCGCAACACGTGACCGCACCGTGCAGCTTGGTTGTGCGGATCGCGGCATCGAGATACTCGCCCCCGACCGTCTCAACCACGCCCGCCCACCGGCCTTTCGCCAGCGGCCCGGGAGTCGACGGGATGACCTCTTCTCGCGGGATCACCGACTTCGCACCGAGGTTTTCCAAGAAGCCAACCGCATCAGGCTTGCCCGAAGCTGCCACAACGCGATAGCCTGCAGCGGTCAGGATCGCGACCGCGAGCGAGCCAACCCCGCCTGTTGCCCCCGTTACTAAGATGTCGCCATCTTCGGGTGAAACGCCGAACTCCTGCAACCTCAGCACGCTGGCGGCAGCCGTGAAGCCTGCCGTGCCGTAAATGACGCTTTCTCGCAGGGTCAGGCCGGTTGGCAGCGGGATCGCCCACGAAGCCGGAACCCGGATGTACTCTCCATATCCACCGGCGGTGTTCATGCCGAGGTCCCGTCCGGTGACGATGACCTGCTGCCCAGGCGAAAACGCGTCGCAATCGGCGGTCTCGACGACTCCGATCGCGTCGATGCCGGGTGTGTGCGGGTAGTTGCGCGTTACCCCCCTGTTTCCCGTCGCGGAGAGGGCGTCCTTGTAGTTGAGCGAGGAATAGTGGACGCGGATGAGCAGATCGCCCTCGGGCAGGTCGCTCGTGTTCAGCGTTTCGATTGTGCGTGTGAAGGCGCCCGCGGATGCTTCACGGACGACCAGTGCTCTGTAGAGTGTGCTGTTCATGGTTGCTCACGTGTTGTCGGTGTCAGGCGCCAGCGGCGAAGGCTCCGTTTGTTGTTCTTCCTCTCGCACGGCCGCTGCGTGCAAACGCCTTTTCGCCCGGACGCGAAGCCACCATATGAAGAAGATCACCGCCAACGGTGTTCCCACGATGCCGCCCGCTTGTCCCCAAGCGGAGAACAGCATGATCTTATGGACGAGATCAGCGTGTTCTTCGTTGGATTTCGGCAGCATGTCGGCATGCGAGGCGATGTGGTGGAGCAGGCCCACCGCCGGTGACTGCGTCGGTATCTCCTGGTGGCACGACAGGCACAATCCCTGCCGATCCATATTGGCGCGTTCCTTGTTGTTGAGAGGACGCGAGCCGCTGAAGTGGTGGCCAACGGTCTGCAACTGCCGGCCCTCCTCGGTGACGAAGCGAGACCAATCCGCCTCCAGCCCCTCGACCGGCTCGATCTGCGTTCTGGCACTGTCCGGCAGAATCTCGCCGTCCGGCGTCATCAGGTCCACGATGATCGGCTTGTTCCACTCCCGCTGGAGCCGCCCGCCGCTGATGCCGTAGCCGAGTGCCTTCTCCGACATGTGGCAAGACTCGCAGGGTCGCGCGCGGCCGTTTGTGTGCGGCTGGGCGGGGCTCATGTCGATGCCCAACTGTCCCTCGGGTCCCGCGCCCTCGCTGCCGGGCAGCGTGCGGAAGATCTTGTTACGCACGATGTCGGCTCCATCCGGCCCGACGACGGTGACAGAGACCTGGCACCCAGGCATCGCCGGTGTCACCCGTCCTTCCCCGTTGACCGCGAGCGGCGGGTCTTCCCATCGCAGGTACGATCTCTGTTCAGTGACCTTTCCGGGAATGAGCGTATCGTAGCCCTTCTCTCCAGGATCGGCGACGTGGTTTGCTTCGAGGCGTTTATGCCCGGCGGCGACCCAGTCGAAACTCCGTTTGCCATCGGCGTAGTCGATCTTGACGTGGCAACCGTAACACTGCGGTGCCCAAGTGGCGTGGCACGCGTAGCATTCCATCGTGTTCATGTGCAATTCGACGGCACACATGGCGACGAAGGGTTCGGT
>CAZTAR010000076.1:0-13885 GCA_964611695.1 uncultured Planctomycetaceae bacterium
CTCGTCAGCCCAAGCACCAACACCAGGCATTTGATTACCGGCAAGCGGTCCCCCCGTGTAATCCGCGCCGATGATGTCAATCACGTGTGATTCGGGGTTGTTCCAATCACCGTCCGGTGAGTAGACGAGTTGGATACTGCCGTGTCCGTCGGTCGCGATATCGAAGCCGGCGAAGCGATAAAAGGAAACTGTGTCGGCGACGCCCGCGTTGTATGAATGCGTCGTGGGTCCGCAAAAGACGAAGTAATTGCCCGTGGTGGTTCCGCCGTCGAGCACGGGCGCCTCTCCATCAGAGACGCGCGTGAATTCATTGAGACCAATGAGACGGGAGATATCAGCGCCGGGCACACGGATGTAAAGGTTTTCGGTATGGGCGATCCAGCCCGGCGGGACGAACAACTCGAAAGCGAAGAAGGAATTGTAACCTGACGGGTTGGGATCGTGTGTCCCGCTGGGGCCGCTGCCGCCGTTGTTCGTGAGGTGTGCGAAGGCCTCGGTGAAGAAGGGCTGCTTCTCGACGCCGAAGATCAGACGGCTTCGTTCGTCAGGTCCACCGGGGTCCTGATAGACCCATTCGACTACGGTGGGAATCCCGTCAGAGTCGCGGTAGTCGGCGATATTGACGGCGAACTGCCAAGCCAGGTACTCGCGATTGAGGCTGTCGTCTTCGAGGGTGGGAATCGCGTTGAAGAGCGGCGTGCCCTGGTAGCTGCGGACATCCTTGAGGGCCATGTACATCGCGGCGGCCATGTATTGGATGTATTCCACCTTGGTTTGTGTTTCGGCGGCGGGATCCGGATTGCTCATGTTGACGTCGATCGGCAGGACACGCTGCCAGTCGGGGATTTCCGGGAAGAACTCGCGGTCGAGGACCGGCCACGCCATGCGGAGGCCGGTTGCGGTGAGGATGTTGATCGGGTGGGTGTCGGCTAGGCCGAGGATCGTGTCATCCGCTCCGAAGTCGGGTGTTCCGTTATCGGTGAAGGTGAGGCTTGACGGCGGGGGAACCACCTCGTGGCTAACCGTCGTGAGCAGGGACCGTCTGATCGTGTAGGGCTCGTCGTCTCGGAGCAGTGTCCGCCACCCGACACCGCCGGCGTCGTTGTATCCTTCGTAGGCGGTGCTGAGGAAGTTCGCGTTGAACCGGTTCCATCGCGGCTCGATGAGCGGGTTATAGCTGTTGCCGATGAGATCGCGTGACCAGAGGAGTGAGCCTGGCAAAGCGCGGTCGATCGTCGCGAACTCGAACCCGGCGGGGGGTGTTCGATCATTGAGCCGATCGCGCGGGACCAGCAGACCGCGATGGCGGAGAGAGGCCTCGTCGTTCTTGCCGTAGAGCGAGTACGCCGACACATCGACGGGGCTGCCGGCGAGTTTCGTGCGGACAACCGCCGAGTCGTAGGTGGCGGGATCATCCCCAACCGAACGATGGGCAACGAGCCCGGCGACCTGTCCCAAGGCGGTATCGTCCGCGTGGACGACGTCGTCGAAGAGCAATTCGGTCATTCGTCTGCCGCGTCGTTGTAAGTCGGAGGAGGTCTCGTTGAAGGTGAGGCTGTTGTCCTCCAACGCCAAACCGGATGCGACATTTACGTTGAGCATCGAGGCGTGATCGACAATGCGGATGACGGCATAGAGTTCTTGTGGGCCGTGTGGATCGGCGTTGTCGAAGGGAACGGAGAAGCTGATGGGCGAATCGGGCACGCCGTCGCCGTCCGCGTCGTACAAATCGATGATGCCGTTGGCGTTGGTATCGAAGTAGGGAAACCTGGGGGTGACGCCAAGCGGCGCGAGGGGCGGATCTGACCTCCACCTTTGTCTGGCCTCGGCGATCGTGAGGTTGGTCGTGGAGCCTGGGATGAGATTGATGCCGGCCAATGCTGTTGGCGGCGTTTGCAGGACCCAGACGTTCGTGAGATCGTCGTCGGTGTAAATTTCGGGTGCGTCCACGAGGCTGGGTGGCGGGGCGAGGAGCGTTGCGCTCCACTGAAACGGCCTGGCAGTGTCGTTTCGGATGATGTCTGTTCCAAGGTAAGAGACGCGATGCCACGCCAGGACATCCGTTTCGTCGTCGGGATCGATGGCGTTGACGAGGATGTCGCCGAAGTAGTATGGCAGGGTGGATGTGAGCCACAGGTCGCTCTTGCCCGGTGCGTCGTACGGTTCGTTGTTCTCGAGGAAGCCGGGCGGGTTGTCGTTTGCGAGCGGGGCATCAGGTTCCATTGTCAGCGGAGAGGGCGGTTCGCCCCAGATATCCCGTCGCAGTGTTTCGCGGACTGCCCGGATCGTCCCGGTCATGGTTGCTTGACCGGAAGAAGCACTCAGCTCATTCGCGACGCGTTTGGACTCGCCATGCGTTCTGGCGATCAATACTAGCCCGATCAGCGCGAGCATGGTGAGGATGCCGAGGACGAAGATCATGATCGAGCCGCGGCGCCGCCAGTGTCGTCCGTGCGCGCCGCCGGTTAACGAATCGGGGAGAATCTGGGTGTTGCCGGTAGGACCACAGGACTGTGGCGCCGGCGTCTCGCCGGTGAGTTCACAGGCGAGACGCCTGTGCCACAAAGTGCGGCTCAATCGGTCATCATGGGGGTCGATTGGTTGCATCTTGGCTCTTCTCCGAGTTTCTCACGGGTGCCTCGCGTGTCGGCTGAATCCCACGGTGATCGATGACCCTGGGAGCCGTGCGCACTATGGGATCGGCACGACGACGGAGAACTCCTTTCCGAATCGCGTCACAAGCGCCGGACCGGTCCCCCCTTCGTCCGGGTCGGGTATGCTGTTGTCGTTGAGATCGGTCTCCGGCACACTCTTCAGCCGGTTCCTCGCATCGTAGATTCGATAGGTGAATCGCAGGGCCTTCGGACGGTACTGCCAGGTATCCAACCGCCAGATCGCGCGGTAGGAGGCACTCGGCGAAGCGGCGCCGGAATCTGGGTTGGACCATTCGATCTTGTTCTGAAACGCATCGAACTCGGCGTCAGTGCAGGGAAAATCCTGTCGTCGCATCGGCTTCTGGGCGATCAGATCGGGATTGCTGAGCGACGAGTTCCAATCCGGTCGGAGGCCGAACCAGCGGGTGCCAAAATCGGGTTCGCCTGGATTCGTGAGGCCGTCAGTCCACTCAATGCGGAAACCGGCCAGCCTGGGTTGGAACGTGAATGCGCTACGCGTGTAGTAGTCCAAGTCTGCTTTGTCTTCCAGACTCACGGAGGTCGGCGTGAGGTTTGGTTCCCAGAGTCCCGCGATCGCAGGGTTGGGGATGAGCAGTTCAGTCACGGGGTCCATCGCCAGGATCAGATTGACGAGTGTGTCGCCGTTTGCAGGGAAGGCGCGGCTTGATACGACGGCATCCATTTCACAGGAGCGGAATGCGGTGGGAAGCGAGCCGCCGTGGAGCAAACCGGTGCTTCCATCGGTGAAAACCGTCATGCTCGGCGGTGTCCATGTGTCAGCCAGGTTCGGATCCTCGCCCAAGAGAAGGATTGCACGGTGCGCGAGTATCCACTCTGAAGCCGTCATCCCGATGGCGTCGTCCGCGAAGTCGAGTTCTCCGAACGGCGGGACGTCTGCCAGGGGGATGCCAGGGCCGAAGTAGATCAACGCTTCAGAACTGCTGGCGGGTTCGTCGTTCGGATTCGTCGGGGAACCGAGCGTCGGATCAGTGGCGGACTGAAACTCGCCGGGACCGCCGGAGGCAATGAAGACGAGCCTATCCTGTCCGAGCCGGAAGAGCCTCTTCGCGCCCTTGATGTCGGCGCGGGCGTAGGTGGGCGTGGGACTCTCGATGATGAGGAGGCCTGGCTTGATTCGAGAGAGCTGATCGCCCAGGCGGTGATGGACGGCGGACGAAGCCTCGATGACCTCGGAATGTGAGAGTGTGCGACCCGTTGTTTTGGAACTGATCTCGAAGACGAAGGAAACCGCGACGATGGCCACAACCATGATGGCCATGGAGACGAGCAGTTCCACGGTGGTGAAGGCGCCCTTGAGCGAACCGCAAGCGGGGCGGTCCGATGCAGTCAATCCACGGGCATTCGTGTGGAGCCGTGAGGATTGCGTTCCTCGCATGCGTGATTGTGTTTTACCCGGGCCGATCATAAAAACAGTTTCCATTCAATCACGGGGGCAGTGTTGCCGAATTGCGTTCCGATCAGCGGTGGCGGGAAGATCCACACGTCGAAGGTAATCAGCCGACTACCGTCGCCGAATGCGTCGAAGCACGGCAGGTCGGTGATATCATCGGTGACCTCGATAATCGAGAGAAAACCATCGGCGTCTCTGACGACGTTGGCAACGGTGAGGATTCTCCCGGCCGGGACTGAAACTTCGGGTATTCCCGCAGCGGGTGGTTCCTGATGAACGGCGCCGTGGATCATGATCTTCGAGCCGCGAGGCGCGAGGACGCCCAAGGGTTGACCCGGTCCCAGCATCCTATCGGTGTTGGAGTTTTGCGTGTTGAACAGCATCCTCGGAGCGATCGAACTGCAATAGCCGACGGAGACGCGCCATGGAACCGGCAGGTAGTGCGTATCGGTGCGATCGCCATAGACCGCCAGCGGTGTGGAGTAGGGATTTTGCGCCTCGATTGCCATGCTCGATTCGGTGTTTTCCCCCAAGTCCTGGCGGGCAAAAAGTTGGTCTCGCAATTGTCTGCATACGGCGACCGCGTAGTTGACGCTGCCGTTCGCACGACGCTGGTAGAAACCGTACCAAGCCATGCGGCGGGCGGCCACACGGAATTCACCTTCGGTAAAGGGTGAGAGGGTATCGGCTGCGGTGAAAGGCGCCCGACGGTCGCTGAGGGTATCGACGCCGGTGAGCAGGGTCAGATTCTCCGTGCCGCTAACAATGTCACTTTCCGTGACGCCGTTAATGGCGTTGGCGTAGCTGGTGAACTCTGAATAGAGCGGAAAGACTGCCGTGGGGATTTCGCTCCAGACGTCCGACATGTAGGAGAGATTCGCGCTGGGCAGCAAGTACCAAGGCGAGTCTTCGCCGGCCGGAAGCGTTGGGTCGTTCCAGAGTGTGTCCTCATCGAGGCGGCTGCGGAGCATCGAATCGGCCTTGGACAATAGCTCGTCGGCACAGCTCAGGTCGGTCGTGTCGCGATGCTGACTCAATGCGACCGGGAAGACGGCGGCCACCATGATCATGCCGATTCCGAGGATGCCGATGGCGATCGTCGTCTCGAGAATGGAGATGGCCCTGGCGCATCTCGACTTCGCGAGGGTTACGCCGCGGCGGGGGTGGTTCGGGATGTCA
The DNA here is from genome assembly GCA_964611695.1 of uncultured Planctomycetaceae bacterium. Lineage (GTDB taxonomy): Bacteria > Planctomycetota > Phycisphaerae > UBA1845 > UTPLA1 > CAZTAR01. The sequence goes on from CAZTAR010000076.1 coordinate 5,266, forward strand.
AAGCCCTGTCTCACGTCAACGTGCTCCCGTCAGTTGTTGTCCCGAAAAACGATTGAGGACAATTGTTTCGGCGAAAGGCCGGTAGTATTCGCCTTTGCGCGTTTTCTTCAGCCAATCGTTTACGAGCGTTGCCGGCGTGAAGAAACCGCCCAGTGCCTGCTTCATCTTAGGTGCGTCGGAGATGACGAAGCCGCGCGTGGAGGTGATGAGCGAGTCGTTCGCATCGACAAGTGGGGATCGTGTCAGGTCGGGCGACGCGTCGATTTCGAGCCGGTTCGCGGTGGGGTCAAAGGCGCCGCTTCGGTGAAGGTAAGTTCGCGTTGCGATTCGGCGAGTGCGGATCACGAGTTGCCCTTCCTCGTCGAAACAGAACGCCGCCCAGGTGAGGTTATCGTAATTGTTGTCGTTGTTTGCGAGAGGACGCTGGTCGTAGTCGATCGGACTCACGATCGCGGCAGGCACATCTTTGGGCGTTTGGGGCAGTTTCGCGGCGGTATCCAGAACCGGTGCGAAGGCATAGCCGTCAATGGCCGTGGTTGTGGGGTCGACGAGGGGATCTCCACCGGATTGGGGGTCCCACGGGCCGCCGTCCGCGGGCGGATTCAGGTACCAGATTTCGAAGCGGCCGTTGTGCGGATTGACGACCAGCATCGTTTCGATGTGGTTGGCCACGGCATAGCTTCTGGCAACCTGCGTGTAGGTAATCAAGGCGTTTTTCGCTTGTGCCATCACGCTGCCGGCGGCAGCTCCGCGAAATGCCATTCCCGCAATCGAAAACAGAATGGCGATAATGGCCATGACCACCATCCACTCCATCAACGTGAATGCCGGCAAGGTGAACACCGTGCGACGACACGACAGCCCAGCGCGTTGGCGGTGCCGTGAGGCGGCGGGTTCGAGTTGTCGGGGTCGATCATTCACGGGTGGACTCCTAGGGCATTACGATCAAGTTGTCGAAGGCCGGGTCAACGTCGAGAAGCACGTCGTCTTGTCGGGCCCAGACATTTCCGAATTTGCGGTCCGGTCCGGCGGATTCGAGCACAAACGAGTCCGCCTTGTGGAAGAGGGCGTCGCTGATGTCGGCCGTTTCGACCGGGAGGTATCCTCTGTAGGCACGCATACTCAGGTCGGGTTCCGAATCACGATAGACCCAGAAGTACCGGTATGGTGTGCCCCAAGGGTCAACAAACACGAGCCTTCGCTCGCCGCTGGTCTGGCCGACACGCGGGGGATAGACGGTTTTGCCTCCCTGTTTGTGAACGTCGGCAATGTCGAGGGGATTGGTGCCTTGTTCGTCCGCGATGAAAGGCCCCTTGCCGGATTTTGTTGACAGGCAATAGGCAAGGCAAGCATTGGCATTGAGGACGTCTCCCGGTGAGAACATGCCGTCAGGGTCCTCGTAGCTGTCTCGCGCCTTCGAATAGAAGATGTCCGTGACGTCAAACGCCAGGGTGTCGTTGAAATCGCCCAACATCTGAAACACACCGGGTGCGAATAGCCGGCCGGGGCAGAAATCCGGCCAACCCTTGTCAGACACCAGGACCTTGCCGGTCGCCGTGAAGGATTCCCACCGGGGCCAGAAAGCGGCGTACTGCTCGATGGCGGCCGAGATGGTCGCCATCTGCTGCTCAGCGGCGGATCGCATCCGCGACTCCCGCACAGTCTTGCTCCCCACAACCATCAAGCCGATCAGAATGATGACCAGCACGACGGAGATGAGCATCTCCACCAGGGTCATTCCGCGACCAGCGGTCTGTGTGGGTCGGCGGGTTGTCATCGCCACTATCACGGTCTCAGGTCCTCAATTGCAGGCGCCAGTATCGCCGAAGTCGGTATTGCTTTGTCCTGTACTTGTACGCCAATGTCGAGTTTGTTTACTCCGAGGCCGAAATCGGTTGTTTCGGATTCTCTTCTCATTCACCTGTCTTCATTCGGTCGCGGTTTATCCACCCGTCAAGTTGTTGATCAGGCTGACCATCGGGAGGAACAGCGCGATGACAATGAAGCCGACGAGGACGCCCAGGAAGATGACCATGATCGGTTCGAGCAGACTGACCAAACCGGCCACAAGCGTTTCCACCTCTTCGTCGTAGTTGTCCGCGACTTTGACCAACATCTTATCCAGATCGCCGGTTTCTTCTCCGACGTCTACCATGTTGACAACGAGGTTATCGACGACTTTGGCGGCCTTCAACGGCGCGGCGAACGATTCGCCCTCGCGAATGGAGTCGTGAACTTTGCCCAGCGCGGCGTGGAACACCTCGTTGCCCGATGTATCCCGGGTAATGGTAATGGCTTCCAGAATCGGTACACCGGCCGCGATCAGGGTGCCAAGGGTTCGCGTGAATCTCGCGACGGCCGTCTTGGCAACGATTGCACCTAAGATCGGGATCTTCAGCAAAACCGTGTCAACAATCACACGGGTAGGCTTCCATTTTCGGATCAGCTTGAAGGCGATAAACGCGGCGACTGGAGAAAAGACGAGAAGTGCCCAGCCCGGGATAAGCATCTTCGTCTCGTTCCCATTCGCGTCCGTGGAGGTACCGATGATAAAGTCCGACAGGCCCAGCAGGATCTTCGTCGGGCCGGGCAGATCGGCGCCGAAGTCGAGGAAGATCTGCTTGAACTTGGGCACGACGAAATACATGATGCCCACCACGATCATGCAGGCGAAGCCGATGACACAGGCGGGATAGATCATCGCACCGACGACCTTGCGTTTGAGTTTTTGTGCCTTCTCCATGAAATCTGCCAGACGTTGGAGGATGACGTCCAAGACACCGCCCGCCTCGCCCGCGGCGATCATGTTGCAGTAGAGTCGGTTGAAGACCTTCGGGAAGTGGGACATCGCCTCGGAGAGTGTCGCGCCGCCTTCGACGTCTTCGGCGACATATCTGAGCGTGACACGCATGACGCCCGGTTTTTGCTGGTTCTCCAGGATGCGGAGTGATCGCAAGATGGGCAGACCGGCATCCATCAGCGTTGAGAGCTGTCGGGTGAACTGTGTGAGCAGTTTGGTGGAGACGCCGCCCATTCCGCCGCTTTTTCGTTTCTTCGTGGGGGCAGCGGCGGACGCCTGTTTCTTGGTGCCGCCTTTCTGGTGGACCTTGGTCGGGAAGAACCCGAGTGTGCGGATCTTCGCGATCGCATCTTCGGAGTTCGGGGCTTCGACCTCGTCCTTGACTTCCTGTCCAGAGGCGTTCATCGCTTCGTACTGGAACGTCGGCATTGCTCTAGGCTCCAATTCGTTCTTCAGGTTTCGAGGTCGGGCAAGAACATGCCACCGCGACCTCATCTGACCTGCTTGGCGCTCTTCCTTCGCACACCCCGCGTTGAACCTTCGTGGACTGCGCTACCACACAACCGAAGAAACATCCGGTAGCGCCCACCGGAGTATTTCACAGGGCGACCCGTGCGAATGGTTCAACCTCGCCAATGGGTGCCTGGCGGCGGGTGATTATTCGCGATGCCAAGGTGTCTGCCCAGGCCTCTACCGTGCGATCCTCTGGCATACTCGTTATCGGGTTTCGGTGTAACCCTCTTAAGGACAGTGTGTTAAGTTTGATCCTGTCGGCCGGGTTTCAAAAGCGGTTCGGGTGTCTGGCCAGGGTATCAGGTTAAGGGGTGCGGCAGTCTGTCAGCGGTCGATAACTGGGGTCCGCCTCGCCGTGTGCCGGATCAAGGTGGTGAGGGCAGAAGTCAAGTCGAGTCAGTCGCGACGGGGAGAAGTGCAAAACTGAGTGGAGAGGAATCGCTGTTGTGTACGGATATCGGACTGAATCGTGCCGATATCCTCATCTCGCTGGCCCGTTCGTCGAATGGTGAACCTTTCGGTGAATTGTGAACCTTTCGGTGGTCTGCCGCCTCATCCCTCCACATTGAGAGCATTATTGGGTTGAGAGTGCATGCGTCATGGTAGCGTCGGCCCCCCGTGGCCGACGGCGATAACCGGTTTGTTCAGACCCTTCCTCGCACCTAGAAAAAGGGAACGCTCACCGCTTGTTGACGCGCGAAGCTTTTGCGTCGTCTGATGGAAACCGTTGATATTCGATATTCCAAACAACGGGCGGGACGTTTCCACGACGACTCCTCCAGCCATCGCAAGATGTGCAACCGACTGGCCTTTTCTGGATATCCCGCAAGAGGGGGCTTGGTAAGCTCTCCGTGTGTGGAGTACACTATGAAGCAGGGTACTTCACTCGACGTGCTCGGTGGGTCTTCTCGCTTGTGTGTTGAGAGTCCAAATGCCTTCAAACACGCAGTCGTCTCGCGTCTTCCTGGTTGGCAATGCCGGCAAGTCGGGCGTTGCGGAAACATTTTCCAAACTGTCCAAGTTGTTGGATGCGCGCGGGATGCTCGCAGGTTCCGACCTGTCCGGAAATCCGCAGCGCGTCAACGAAATCCTCCCTGATCTCGTGATCGTATTGGGCGGCGACGGCACCCTCCTGGCTGTCGTGCAGGCGTTGCGTCACCGGCAGGTGCCAATCGTCGGCGTGAATCTCGGGAAACTCGGCTATTTGGCCGACTTTGCAGTGGAAGAACTCAAGCAAGACCTCGATCGCATTCTCACGGACCGAATGCTCGTCAGTGAGCGGATGATGCTCGACGTTGTGATCGCCCCTCCGACCGGTGAAGAATGGAACGGCATCGCGGTCAACGATTGCGTCATTCGCGTGGGACCGCCGTTCCGATCGGTCTCTCTTTCGGTGGAAATCGATCAACGCCCGGTCACGACCATCGTGGGTGACGGGCTGATCGTCGCGACGCCGACCGGCTCGACAGCGCACAACATGTCCTGCGGCGGACCGATCCTCCAGCCTGATGTGGCCGCCATGATCCTGACGCCGAAGTGTCCTCACTCGCTGAGCCATTGCCCCGTCGTGGTCTGTCCGGATGCGGAAGTGGCCGTCACGCTTGGCGAGTCATCCGAGGGCGCCGCGGTCGTATTGGACGGTCAGTTGATTCATTCAGCACCACGCGGGACGCGCGTGGCCGTTCGTCGTTCTCCGGCGACTTGCCAACTCGTTCGCAATCCTCGGCGACATTCCTGGGACACGCTCATCAACAAACTGAAGTGGGGGCAGCCGCTCACCGGCGAGAATCCGGACCGGCCTAGCGAGCGATGACTGTGAATGATGCCCAGGTGAATGATGCTCCCGGACAGAGGGTCGAACTGCACCGGTGGGCACGTGGGGTCGATTCGGGGCGTTCTGATTTTACGCCTTCGGAGAAACGAGCAGTCTGGCTCGCGCTCCTTCCTTGCTTTGTCATCACGGTCGTTCTCGGACTTGCCTCCAATGGCGTCCATCAAGATGACGACTTGGCGCACTTCCTGATGGCGCGATGGTCGTGGTGGTTTCCGGAATACCTGTTGCACTTTTGGGGTCGGCCGGGGCTGACGTTGCCCCTGGCGGCGGTCACCGTCTTCGACGATCCCGCCTGGAGCTGGCACGCGGGACGGCTGCTATCCGCATGTGTGACGGCGATCGCGGCGCTGGCGGCTGCAAGGCTGGCGATGCGGCTACGCGTCCGACCAGCGTGGGCAGTGGTGTTGGCCTGCTACCTCCAACCGTTGAACGCTCTCCTGGCAGGCACGACGTTGTGCGAGAACTTCGCGGCGTGCTATCTGGTGCTCGCTGTGGCGCTACTGGCCGGGGGCCGATGTGTGGGCGCTTCGGTCCTCTTCTCGATGACGCTCGTTACGCGACACGAGATGCTGCTGCTCTTACCGTTGTGGTGGCTGGCTCTGTTTGCTCGACGGGCATCACCGGCTCGTACCGCGACAGCGATCGTGATGGCCTCGTGGGCGCCGGTCGCGTACAACGTGTTGTTTCGAATCTTCTTCGGGTTGTGGCCAGTACAAGTGTTCTTCCAGCCGAGCGGCTCCACCGAATATGCTGCCGCAGGTCTGCTCGGGTATGTCCCGCACGCTCTCCAAGCAGAGCCACCCGTCATCGCCGGGCTTGCGGTCCTCGGCGGCATCGTATTCTTGGGCCGTGGCAAAATCCTGATTCCGGCCCTCACAGCGTGCTACTTCGCCACGCACGCCGCCGCAGTCGCGTTCGGCTTCTTTGCCAGCGGTGGATTCGGGCGGTTCATGGTCACCGTCGCGCCACTGGTGGCGATCCTGGCAGTTGCGGGGGTACGCGAGATGACCGAGCACCAACCGCGAGTCCGTGCGCGAGGCGTCGGATGGTTCGTGCTGGCGGTGGTTTGGGGAGTGGGGCTTCTGGCTTTTGAGGGAGGGCTGGCAGCGGGGCGGCTCCCTGTCCTAGACGAACGGCTCATCTGGTGGGTCCGTGGCATTGCAGCGATTGCCGCCGTCCTCGCGCTTGCTTCATGGCATGTTGTCCGCCGCGATCACCCAGGCCGTTTGTTGCCGCGCGTCACGGCTGTCCTGCTGGCAACGACCTGCCTGGTGCAATGGGTGTTCATCGTGCGGCCGATGCGGGTGCGGAGTGAACAGCGACAAATGGCTGCCGTTGTTTCTTGGATGATCGAAAACGATCTGGATAGGGCACCCTTTTTCGCGCCGAATCCCTGGGTGGCTTACTACCTCGGTTTTGTGGAAAACCCGAGGGCTCACAAAGGTCCAGCCTTACTGACCTCCATGCCGGCCGGCACAGTGGTGGTGTGGGATTCGATCTACAGCGCGAGCGATTTCCATCGATTGCCGTTGGCGGATCTCCTTTCCAGTGGGGAGTATGCGGAGTTGAAACGGTTTCGGGGCAGCGGTCGCAAGGCCATCGAAGTGGTCATACTGAGGAAGACCGCGCCTGCGAGTTCATCGTTGGAGCCCGACGTCTCCTATCCACGCGACTTGATGTCGCAGCGAAATCCAGTCAACGGCATGTACTATGTTTCGACAGGGATTCGCGTGAAGCGACCATAGCGACGCTGGCGCGGGATGTTGACGATTGGTAGGTTGGTGATGAGTCGGCAGGCGTGGGCGTCCCACTCTTTGCCGGGCAAAGGGTGGGACGCCCACCGTTCGATCTCGGTCAGTCCATTATAAACATCTGTGCCAGAGCACTACGCTGTTTCCACTTCCATTTGCGCAAGCAGCGGGGGCCTTCTGCGTCGCCGTCGCTTTTTCGGCACGCCAGGCACTCGTATCTCAGGGGTGCGCGGTTCGGCGCTGGCGGCAAGATCGAGGGCGTCCGCGGCCGTTTCCGCGAAGAGATCCGCTTTGACTTCCTTCCAAAGGCCTCGGGCGCGGTTGAAGACACCCCCGGAGACCATGATGTTCATGGTGGGAGTGGCGTTAAGCTCTCGAATGTAGTCAATCAGCTGGCGTACTTGGGGCGCGTCGGTCGGTTGGCTGCCAATGATCATGAGAACGCTGGGCTGAAGTTGGCCAACGACGTTGGCGATTTCGTCATGCGGGACACCGCCGCCGATGAGGTAAACCTCCCAGCCGTCGGCCTCGAAGAGGTCGGCGCACATTTGGGCGCTGAACTCCTCCGCCTCACCGGTCGCACACGAGATCACGAGTCGTTTGCCACAAGGTTCGCGTTGTTTGAGCCTGCTTTGCAGGTGCTCGGCGACGGAACGGTTGATCCGGGTCGCCATGTGCTCGGAAGCGAGGTTGATGCGATCATCGCGATACATTTCATCGATGCTCTGCATGGCCGGCCAGATCAATTTATGGTAGAGGTTTCGGGCACTGGCGCCGCTCTCTAATTCAGCCTTGATCAAGTCGCGGCAGGCCTGGCGTTGTCCACGAATGAGGGGGTCGAGATATTGCTTCAGGAGGTTCGAACTCGGCATGGCAATTGTGCTTTCCGTGGGGATCAGTTGCGTGGCGGCAGAGCCGAAGTCCACCGTTCGCATCCAACGAAAGGCGGGTGCCATTGATCCAGGTCAGAGTGAAGAGCCCGGCCTCCCGCCCGGCTCCGAAGCGCAAGATTCGCATTCCAACAGGTGCCCGTGTAGCTCATTGATAACCGGCTCGGGGCACAAGGAGTCAAAATGGGTAAAATGGGCAACATAGCGAATATGTGATCGGCGCGCGGCCCCGAAAAACTTGAGCCCTCCCGCAGTTTTTGCGGACTAGGTGCAAGTATTGCGCTTCAGAGCTGTTGCGATAACGAGAGTCGAAATTGAATGTTGGGCCATGGAAGAGGGTTTTTTAGCCGGATGGAGAGGCGTCCGGGGTTGGAGACGGCACTTGCCCTGCGGGACGAGGGCTGTCGGCCCCATGGGGCGGGGAGCATCTCAACGATCTGGAATCAAACCGGACGCGCGCGGAACAGGCGAGATTCCACACCATCCGCCCCAACCCGGAGTGTAATCGGGCTGCGACACCTGGGGCAGCGGCCAACGTATTGGCTTGCCGCCGGATCCCGGTAGATCCGCGCGTACACCCCGCAACACTCGAAGTTGATCCCGACCCACGGACGCCGCGTGGTTCGGTCGAGCTTCCCGGAGGCCGTGTCGGTGTCACTTTCCTCGGACGACACCACATCGATGTGATACCCAATCGCATCCGCCATACTGCTCATATCGGCCAAAAAGGACGAGTCGGTTTTTCATCATCCGAAACCGCGCCGCGACTTCGGGTAGTGGTATCGTTTGAAATAATCCCGCCAGCTAGCCCGCATTTCTCACCAGGTGGGGG